>JBOGKJ010000356.1:0-10856 GCA_050745565.1 Terriglobales bacterium
GGTCAACCTGGTGAACGGGCTGGGCGAGGACAAATTAATCCTGGTGTTGGCGCAACAGGATGCGCGCGTGGACTCGCCCCAGCCCGCCGACATGTACACCGTCGGCAGCATCGCCCTGGTGCACAAGATCGTGCGCCTGCCCAACCAGAGCCTGTTCATTTTCACTGAGGGGCTGGCGCGGGCGCGGGTGACGAGCTGGCAGGAGTCGGAGCCGTTCATGCGGGCGCAGGTGGAGCTGCTGGAGGACCAGCCCAGCCGGCCGGATTCGGAAGCCGAGGCGCTGCAGCGCAATGTGGTGGCGACGTTTCAGCAGATCGTGGCCTTGTCGCCGACGCTGTCCGATGAGCTGCAAACGCTGGTGGCGAGCATCGAGGATCCGGCGCGGCTGACCGACTTTGTGGCGGCCAACCTGCCCTCGCTGGCCACCGCCGACCGCCAGACGCTGCTGCAGACGGCCGAGGTGCGCGCCCGCCTGGAGGCGGTGAACCGGCACGTGGTGCGCGAGCTGGAGGTGCAGCAGTTGCGCTCCAAGATTCAGTCGGAAGTCCAGGACCAGGTGCAGCAGACGCAGCGCGAGTACTACCTGCGCGAACAAATGAAGGCGATCCAGAAGGAGCTGGGCGAAGCCGACGAGGGCCAGCGCGACAGCGAGGAGCTGCGCAAGAAAATCGAGGCGGCGGGCATGCCGGAGGAGGTCAAGACCGAGGCCATGAAGGAGTTGCAGCGGCTGGCGAAGATGTCGCCGGCGGCGGCCGACTACTCGGTGACGCGCAACTACGTGGAATGGCTGGCGCTGCTGCCCTGGGCGAAAAGCTCGGCGGGCGAGATTGACTTGGTGAAGGCCGCGGCCATTCTGAACGAGGATCACTACGACCTGGAAAAAGTCAAGGACCGGATCCTGGACTATCTAGCGGTGCGGCGGCTAAACCCTTCGATGAAGGGGCCGATTCTGTGTTTTGTGGGGCCGCCCGGGGTGGGCAAGACCTCGCTGGGGCGCTCGATTGCGCGCGCGCTGGGGCGGAAGTTTTTCCGCCTCTCGCTGGGCGGGGTGCATGACGAGGCGGAGATTCGCGGCCACCGCCGCACCTACATCGGGGCGCTGCCGGGTCAGATCATCCAGGGCCTGCGGCGCACGGCGACCAACGATCCGGTGTTCATGCTGGACGAGGTGGACAAGATCGGGCGGGATTTCCGCGGCGATCCCACCTCGGCGCTGCTGGAGGTGCTCGACCCGGAGCAGAATTTCGGCTTTCGCGACAACTACCTGGACGTGCCCTTCGACCTCTCCCGGGTGCTGTTCATCACCACCGCCAACATGCTCGACACCATTCCGGAGCCGCTGCGCGACCGCATGGAAGTGATCGAGTTGAGCGGCTACACGGAAGAGGAAAAGCTGCACATCGCCTTCAAGTACCTGATCCCCAAGCAGGCGTCGGAAAACGGCGTGGCGGCCGAGCGGCTGGACTTCCAGGAAGCCGGCGTGCGCACCCTGATCCGCCAGTACACGCGCGAAGCGGGCGTGCGCGCGCTGGAGCGCGAAGTGGGCGGCATCATCCGCAAATATGCGCGCCGCATCGCCGAGGGCAAGCTGAGCCCGGAGGAAGCGTCGGGGGCGGCGCGGCTGCCGGTCACCCCGGAGGTCGTGCGGGAATTTCTGGGCGGCCCCAAGGTGCGCACCGAGGTGGAGGTGGTGGAGCGCACGCGGCGTCCGGGGGTGGCGGTGGGGCTGGCGTGGACGCCGTCCGGCGGCGACGTGCTTTTCATCGAAGCCAACCAGATGCCGGGGAGCAAGGGCTTCACCATGACCGGGCACCTGGGCCAGGTGATGCAGGAGTCGATGCAGACGGCGCTGACCTGGGTGCGCTCGCACGCAACCGACCTGCACATCGCCGAGGATTTTTTCAAGGAGCACGACATCCACATGCACGTGCCCGCCGGCGCCATCCCCAAGGACGGCCCCTCGGCCGGCATCACCATGGCGACTGCGCTGGCCTCGCTGCTGACCGCGCGGGCGGTGCGGCCACAGTTGGCGATGACCGGCGAGATCACCCTCACCGGCGACGTGCTGCCCATCGGCGGGGTGAAGGAAAAGGTCCTGGCGGCCAAACGGGTGGGCGTCCGCGACGTGCTGCTGCCGGCCGAGAACCGCCAGAATGTCGAGGAGGACCTGAAGCCGGAACAACTCGAAGGCATCCAGCTGCATTACGTGCGCACCATGGAAGAGGTGCTGGCGCTGGCGCTGCCCGACTCCGCCGGGGAGCGGCCCCGGGAAAACGAGCCCGCCGCCCTCGGCGCCGAGCGCCCGTAGAGCGCCAACTGTCCCGCCGTAGCCAGCGGCGCGGCCTCCCGGACGCGGCTCGGCAAACAGCCCAGCCGCACGCCCCTGTCCACCACTGGCTGCCCCTGTTCCGGCAGTTCGAGGCCACTTGGACGGGTGAAAGCGCCAGTGGCGCGTTCACCGAGCAGAGCGGGCGCGCGTTGCCGCCAAGCCAATTCCGGCCGCAGCCCGACCCCCGGGGCCCCCGGGGCGCTTGCGCCTTGGGGTGGGAGCAACGGGAGGGCGTCCGGTCGCGGGAGTCGCGCCGTTTGCACTGCGGGCAAAATCGGCGCGAAGGGTCGCGGAATTCCAACGGGGTGAAAGCGCCAGTGGCGCTTTCACCGCTCCCGGCAAACGAAGCGGCGCGGCCCGACCTCCAGCCCAAGGCCGCTCGCGCCCCCTTGGGCTCGCCGGGCCCCGGGCCGGCGCTCCACAGCCCTTCGAGTGCGGGTCCGGCGTAGTCGGGCAGGGGCCCGCGCCCGGCAATAGAAGGGCGGCCGCGCCGCTTTCTACTCGAGCACGACCCCGTCGGCGCCGGCGCTGGTCACGGCCGCGCCGGGGGCGGCATCGCGCAGGTACCCGAGCGCCATCCAGGCGCCGTCCTCGAGCGGCACGGCGCTGGTGAGCGCTCCGGCCGGCCGGCCGCCGGCGCACACTTCAGCATCGGGCGCCACGGCGCTGTCAAAGCGCATCGCCCGCAGGCGGCGGTGCACGGCGCCGCGGGCGCGGATGCGCTCCACGATTTCCTGCCCCACGTAGCAGCCCTTGGTGAAGCTGACGCGCTCCATCTCCCCGGTTTCCTGCGGCAGCTCGCGCTCGCCGATGTCGCGCCCGTAGGCGGGCTGGCGGCTGAGGATGCGGTCGCGCTCGAACACGGCGCTGCCGGCGGCGAGCGCGGCCGGCTGCAGCCGCCGCCAGAGGGCGGCAACCTCGGCGGCCGGCCCCGCCCATTCGGCCTGCTCGACGCCGCCGGGGGCGCTCACCCAGCGCCGTTCCACCGGGAGTTGCAACTGCTCCCACAGCGCGCGCCAGCGCGGGCCGCGCAGCCGCAGGCCGCACCATTCCGGGCTGCGATCCTCGATCGTCAGCTTGGCAATGAACACATAGCGGCGCAGGCGGGCTTCGAGCCCGGCGCGCTGGTCTTCCTCGGTCAGCAGCAGAAATTGCTCCGGGCCCGTACAGGCGACATCCAGCATGGCGAGCACGTGGCCCTTGGGGTCGAGCTGAAAACTGGGGGCCAGTTGGCCCGGCTCCAAATCGCGCACGTTGGCGGTGAGCATGCCGTTCAGCCACTTCCGCGCCTCGGGCCCCTCGATGGCCAGCACCGCGCGCCAGCTCAGGTCATAGAGCACCAACTGCGCGGCCGGCCACCCCGGCCCCAGCAGCGCCGGTTCGCCGCCGTCCTGGCGGCTCAGGCTGCCGCGGTAAGGCGCCAGCGTTCCGCCATGGCTGCGGTAGAAATCGGCGAGCGGGCTGAGTTGCATGGCCGCTACAATTTTAAGGCGGTTCCAGACTTGGCGTTGGGCGCGTTCCGCAGGCAGCCTGCAGCTTGCGGCGCGGCCGCCTTTCTCAGGACGCCCCACCGCGGCTCCCACCCCAAGGCGCAAGGCCGGAGTTGGCTGGGTGGCAACGCGCGCCCGCTCTGCTCAGTGAACGCGCCACTGGCGCTTTCACCCGTCCAAGTCGCCCCATTTCGTGGGGAAAGCCGCATCCGGGTCGTCCAGCCCGCCCGAGCCAGTCGGGCACCGCCCGCCGCCTGGTGCTCACATCCGGCACGCCCAGCGCTAGTTTGCGCCGGTTGGCTGGCAGCGCGAATTCCGACTTTGGCAGCAGTGCCGCGTATGAAACTCTCGCGCTATGTTGGATTTACAGGCCTGGGACCCAAAATGGCCTCGGTCCACCTGAGAGCGGAATTGTTACCCGTTCGAGCCAGCTTCGAGGTTTTCAGCCGTTGTCTTTTGCACAGGCTTATCACAGCGCCGGCGGCGCCCAATTCCATTTCAGGAAGGCCGCTAACCCATTGCCCCACAGCGAGTTGCTGGGGGGGCGGCAGTGGCGGGCGCGAACCAGCCAGAAGCCGTGCGCCGGCCTCATTTCCATGCCGCTGGGCTGGCCGGTGAAATGCAGGGAATGGGAGTGAAGCCCAACGTACTCGGGAACCGGTCAAGAATAAATAAAACAGGGGGCAAGCACCATGGCCACGCAATCGCAGATTCGCATTGATGTCAACTTCGCATGCGCGCACGAACAGCGCTGCCGCGCCGTTTATGAGCGGCAGAACCGGCGCATCCAGCGCCTGTGCCAATGGATGGCGGCCGATATCCGGCAGGGGCGGGAGTTGGCTGTGCGCGTTTTTGCCGAGGCCTGTGGCGGGCCTGACGCCGCCGGCGACGACCGGCCGGCGAACCCGGAACGGTTGGCGGAAGCCTTGGCGCTCGAATTTCGCGGGTTGTTTCACGGCGTTTCACCGGCGGCGGGACCACGCCTGGTGGCGCGCGATCCGGCCGCCGGCGCGCCGGTGCAGGCCGCCCTGGCCGCCTTGCCGCCCTCGCACCGCCTCTTGTATCTGCTGCATGAGCTCGAAGGCTGCGCCCCGCAGAAAATTGCCGGGTGGCTGCAGATCAGCGCCAGCGATTGCGCCCGCATCATTCACGAGGCCCGGCTCCAGATGCGCCGGATGTTGTTGTCAGCGGCCTGAAGCGGCGCGGCGGCGCCGCCGCCGTCCGGCCGCCGACTCCGGTAGAATAGGCAACATGCATACCACCGTTGAAGCCGACTCCGCCCCGGCCAAAGCCGGGCAGGACTTCAAAGTCGCCGATCTGGGCCTGGCGGAATGGGGCCGCAAGGAAATCACCATCGCTGAGCAGGAAATGCCCGGCCTGATGGCGATCCGGCGCAAATACGCCCCCGAACGGCCGCTCCAGGGCGTCCGCGTGAGCGGTTCGCTCCACATGACCATCCAGACGGCGGTGCTGATCGAGACCCTGCGGGCGCTCGGCGCCGAGGTGCGCTGGGCCAGTTGCAATATCTTCTCCACCCAGGACCATGCCGCCGCGGCCATTGCCGTGACCGGGGTGCCGGTGTTCGCCTGGAAAGGCGAGTCGCTCGAACAATACTGGTGGTGCACCTATCAGGCGGTGTCGCACGCGGGCGGGGCGGGGCCGCAGTTGGTGGTGGATGACGGCGGCGATATGACGCTGCTGATCCACAAGGGCTACGAGCTCGAAAACGGATCGGACTGGGTTCGCACCCCCTCGACGACGGAAGAGGAGGGGATTATCAAGGCGCTGCTGGAGCGCGTGCATCGCCAATCGCCGCGGCGCTGGCATGACATTGTGAAGGCCTGGCGCGGGGTTTCGGAAGAGACCACGACCGGCGTGCACCGGCTCTACAAGATGCAGGAAGCCGGCGCCCTGCTGGTGCCGGCCATCAACGTCAACGACTCGGTCACCAAATCCAAGTTTGACAATCTCTACGGCTGCCGCGAATCGCTCGCCGACGGCATCAAGCGCGCCACCGACGTCATGGTGGCCGGCAAGGTGGCCGTGGTCTGCGGCTATGGCGACGTGGGCAAGGGCACGTCCCAGTCGCTGCGCGGGTTCGGGGCGCGGGTGATCGTGACCGAAATTGATCCGGTCAATGCGCTACAGGCGGCGATGGAGGGCTATGAGGTGACGCGGTTGGAGGAGACGCTTGGCCGCGGCGACATCTATGTGACCTGCACCGGCAACTGCGACGTCATCACGCTCGAGCACATGCGCGCCATGAAGGACCAGGCCATTGTGTGCAACATCGGCCACTTCGACAACGAGATTCAGGTGGACCGGCTCAACGCCGACGCCAGCGCGGCGCGCACCAACATCAAGCCCCAGGTGGACCAGTACCGCTTTGCCGACGGGCACAGCATCTTTCTGCTTGCCGAAGGGCGGCTGGTCAACCTGGGCTGCGCCACCGGCCACCCCAGCTTCGTGATGAGCAACAGCTTCAGCAACCAGACCCTGGCGCAGATGGACCTCTGGCAGCAGCGCGAGACGCGCCAGCCGGGCGTGTACATTCTGCCCAAGAAGCTGGACGAGGAAGTGGCGCGCCTGCATCTGGACAAGATCGGCGTGCGGCTAACTACGCTGACGGCCCGGCAGGCGGACTATCTTGGCGTTCCGGTCGAGGGGCCGTACAAGGCGGACAATTACCGGTACTGAGGGGCGGTTATTGGTTGTTGGTTCCGGACGCGACAGTAGAGCCAAAAACCAACGACCAACAACTGCCTTCAGCGGTTCAGTTCCCAGAGCAGGCGGAGGCCCTGGAGAGTCAGCATCTCGTCGCTGGCCTCGATATGGCGCGAGTGGGGCGCGAGCAGTGGCGCGAGGCCGCCGGTGGCGACCGCGCGCGTCGCCGCGCCGGTTTCGGCGCGCAGGCGCTCGATCAACCCGTCCACCAGGCTGAGGTAGCCGTAGAACAGCCCGCTTTGGATGCTGGCCGCGGTGCTGTTGCCGAGCACGCGCGGGGGCTGACGCAGCTCGACGCGCGGCAGGCGGGCGGTGCGGGCGAAGAGGGCCTCGGCGGAGATGCCGATGCCGGGGCAGATGACGCCGCCGAGGTACTCGCCCCGGGCCGAGACCACGTCGAAGGTGGTGGCGGTGCCGAAGTCCACGATGATCAGCGGCCCGCCCCAGGCGGCGTAGCCGGCGACGGCGTTGGCAATGCGGTCGGCGCCGACGTCGGCGGGCGGGTCGTAGCGGATGGCCATGCCGGTCTTGAGTCCGGGACCGACAAACAGCGGTTCCACCCCGAACTGGCGCGCCAGCGCCGCGCGCAGCATGGCATCGAGCGGCGGGACGACGGAGGCAACGATGGCGGCGCTGACGCTCGCCGGCGTCAGGCCATGGGCGGCGAGCAGGCCGCCGAGGGTCCACCCGAATTCATCCGCGGTCTGGGCGCGGGCGGTGGTGAGGCGCCAGGAGGCGGCCAGCGTTTCACCGTCAAACAGTCCCGCCACCAGGTTCGAGTTACCGACGTCGAGCGCCAGCAGCATAACCTAATGTCGGCGCTTCGCGGCGGGGTGTCAACTGGCGCTGAGCGCGGGGGAGCGATGGCGCGGCAGCCCGGTCAGCGCGCGATAGAGGGCGACGGTCTGGTCCGCCACCGCGCGCCAACTGAACATTGCTTCGGCGCGGGCGCGGCCGGCGCGCCCGAGGCGCTGTTGCAGCGCCGGGTCGCCGAGCACTTCCCGCAGCCGCTCCGCCAGCGCGCGCGCAAACGCTTCCGGGCGCAGGGGCGCGAGCGTGACCGGGTCCTGCGCCAGCGGCACCAGAAAGCCGGTCTCGCCCGGAATCACGATTTCGGGGATGCCGCCGACCGCGCTCGCCACCACCGCGGTTTCGCAGGCCATGGCCTCCAGATTGATTATCCCGAACGGCTCGTAGACCGATGGGCAGCAGAACACCGCGGCGTGGGAGTAGAGCTGAATCACCTCCGGCTTGCTGACCATCTTCTCGATCCACAGCACGTGCGGATGACTCGCTTGCAGCGCGGCCACCTTGGCGCGCATTTCGGCGGCGATCTCGGGCGTGTCGGGCGCGCCGGCGCAGAGCACGACCCGGGTCTCGGGCGGCAGAAAGTGGATCGCGTCCAGCAGGTGCGTGACCCCCTTCTGCCGCGTGATGCGGCCGACGAAGAGCACGTAGGGTAGGGCGGGATCAACCCCGAACGCCTCCAGGAAATTTGTGCGCGGGTCGGGCCGGTACTCGTCCAGATCGATGCCATTGTGAATCACGTGGATGCGAGCGGGATCGAGCGTGGGATAAGCGCGCACAATATCGCCCCGGGTGCCCTTCGAGACCGCCACCACCGCATCGGCGGCTTCGATGGCGGTTTTCTCCATCCAGGAACTCATCTGATAGCCGCTGCCAAGCTGTTCGGCCTTCCACGCGCGCAGGGGCTCAAGGCTGTGGGTGGTGAGCACCAGCGGCACGCCGTACAGCTTCTTGGCCCAGAAGCCGGCCATGGCGGCGTACCAGGTGTGGGTGTGCACCAGATCCACGCCTTCGAGGTTCTGGATGGAATCGAGGTTGACGCTCAACGCCTCGAGCGCGGTCTTGAACTTCGCCTCCGAGCGCGACAGCCGATCCCAGGGCGCGTATCCCTCGACCAGCAGTTGCCCCTGGCGGGAGTGTTGATCGCCGAAGCAGTGCACTTCGACCTCGATGCTGCGGGCCAGCTCGCGGCTCAGGTACTCGACATGCACGCCAGCGCCGCCGTAGACGTGGGGTGGATACTCACGGGTAAACAGGGCAGCGCGCACGCGGACCTCCTGTCCTCAGCGTAGCAGACCAGGGCTCGCGCTCCGCCCGGGCGTAAGCGGTTGACGTGTCACGGACACCTCAACCGCGACGAGGCGCGCCGGGGCCCACGCCGCTCCACGAGCGCGCCGCCGCCGCGAACTCCGCCCGCATTCAGGCCGCCCGGGAGACGGGTGGGAAGGCGTTGCGAATCGCGGCCGGCTGGTTGGCCTCGATAAAAGCGGCCATGTCCTCTTCCTGTTTGCGAATGGTCTCAAAGCGGCCGGCGTGATCTTCATGGCCGAGGTTGCGGGCAATGAGGATGAGGCCGCCGTACAATGCCGCCTCGTAGTTTTCCACCGCGAAATCGGCGAGGTCGTCCTGCAGCAGCCGGTCTTCCTTTTCGCTTTCGAGCGCGCTCATCACCTTGCCGATGACGCCGGGCGCGATCGGCGGCTGCACCACGGCCTTGGTGCTGGTGGGCTCGCCCTGCAGGGCCAGGATGGCGCCGCGCACGGCGTCGCGGTGCTGCAGGGTTTCATCGCGGTGCTGCAGCAGGCGCTGGCGGACGTTTTCGTTCGGCACGGCGGCGGCGCGCTTTTCCAGGTGGTCCACCAGCGCGGTTTCCATCGCCAGGGCGTGGTTGAGGTGAAGAATGTAGCGGTCGCGTTCATTGGGTGCGGGCATAAACGGCAAGCTCCTTGGGCGGGGATTGCCCACTCGGATGCGCCGGCGCGCCGGGCTGTTGCCGTGCGCCCACACACGATCAGGCATAGACTGCAGGTATGGACGAGAGGCAGCAACCATCCCCCGGCGGGGCCGGCGCCGAGCGGCGCGAATCGCAGTCGGCGGACGCCTGGGAGCGCGAGAGCTACGACGACGTGGTGGAAGCCTCGTTTCCGGCGAGCGACCCGCCGCCGGGCGTGATCAAGCTGGGACCGCGGCCGCGGCGCAAGGCCGCCTGAAAAGCGGCGAGCGGCGGCCCTTGTCTAGACGCCCTCCCGGTGCTCCCACCCCAAGGCGCAAGCGCCTTCGGGATCCTGTTGGTCGGGCTGCGGTCGAAATTCGCTCGGCGGCAGCGCGCGCCCGCTCTGCTCGGTGAACGCGCCAGCGGCGCCTTCACCCGCCCAAGCTGCCTCGTGGCGCCGCCGCTGTGCCGCTCCCGGAACGCGGTTCCACCCATCAAGGCGGATTGACGCCTGCCTCGCGCTCAGGCCTGCTTGTTTGCATGCGGAAGTTGGCAGGCGAGGCGGGCCGAGGTGCCCACGCGAACGGGCGGCGCGGGCGCGGAGCACTGGTTTGGCTGTTGGCGGCCGCATCCTTGGCGGCCGCGGCCCGGGCGCAGCAGGCGCCGGTGGCGCCGCCGGCGGCGGCGCAGCGGCTCGAACCGGGCGATCTGATCGCGGTCAGCGTATTTGAGGCGCCGGAGCTGGCGACCGAAGCGCGTCTCGACGCCCGGGGCGCGGTGACGGTGCCGCAGGCGGGCCGGGTCGAGCTGGCGGGCAAAACGGCGGCGGCGGCGGGCGCCGCGATTGCGGCGCGGCTGCGGCCGCATTATCTGCTGGACCCGCAGGTGGAGGTGACCGTGCGGCAGTTCGCCTCCGATCCGGTGGCGGTGCTGGGCGCGGTCGGGCGTCCGGGGGTGTACTCGGCGCGCCTCTATCCCGACCTGGCGGCGCTGCTGGCGGCGGCCGGCGGCGTGCAGGCGGACAGCGGCAGCCGCGTGCTGCTCAGCCACGCCGGCTCCTCGCAGCCGGTCATGAGCGTGGATGCGGTGGCGCTGCTGCGGCAGACGCCGCCGCCGTGGGTGCCGGTGCGGTCCGGCGACACGGTGCGGGTGGAACCAGCCTCGGCGGTCTACATTGGCGGGGCGGTGGTGAAGCCAGGCGCCTACGCCATGCCCGCGAGCGGCCTCACCCTGCTGGAGGCGCTAATGCTGGCCGGCGGTCCCGGCCCCGACGCGCGGCTCGCCGGCGCCCGCATCGTGCACCATGGCGGGCAGGGCTGGAACCAGACTCAGTGGCTGGACGCGCGCCCGGTGGTGGCGGGGCGCGCCCTGGACCCGGCGCTGCGGCCGCTGGACATGGTGTACATCCCGTCGAGTCTGGGGCGGGCGGCGCTGTTGCACGGGCTGCAGACGACGGTCGCGACCGGCGCGGCCATTCTCAGCGGCCTGATAGTTTTTCACTGACCGCTTCTACCTGCATGCCCATGCTTCCGGTGCAACGCGACCTGTTTGGCTTGCGGCGCCGGCCGGCGCC
>JBOGKJ010000357.1:0-22541 GCA_050745565.1 Terriglobales bacterium
GGCGCGGCGGGCGTGGGGCCGGCGCGGGCCGCGGCTTTGCGCCGCCGGCGCCACTGACTCCGGGGACCTATCAGTTGAAGCTGAGTCTGGCGGGGGCGAGCGCGAGCGGGAGCCTGGAGGTGCGGGCGGACCCGCTGGCGGCGACCAGCGGACATTGAGGGCGCCGGATGCGGCGGCCGTTGTTGGCGCGGACCCAAGCGCGGCTGCGCCGCGGTTGACGTGCCACTGGCCCGTTAACCACTTACGCGGCCCAGGGGTTGATCAGGTCGAGGCCCAGTCCCGCGAAATCGCTGGTATTGCGCGTGACCACGGCGGCGCCGTAGACGAATGCGATGGCGGCGATCACAAGGTCCGCGGTAGCCACGCCCAAGCCGGCGCGCTGGCGGAGGGCGTAGAGCCCGGCGTAGGCGAGGGCGGCGGCCCGATCGAAGGTCAGCACGCGGCCGGCAAGATCCTCGTTCAGGATTTCGTGGGCAACAGCGGCGCGGATGGCGCGGCGCTGGCCGCCGGGCATGGCGGCGAGGCCGGCGAGGGTCTCCGCCTCCGTCACCGCGGTGGTGTGGAGCTCCGCCGGCTCCTGGCGTGCGAGCCACTCGACCACCAACCGCGGGACCGAAGGCAGCATCAGGGCCGCCAGGACATTGGTGTCGAGCACAAGCACGTCAGCGAGCGGGCTGACGCCGCGCAGAGGTGCGGGGAGGGAGGGGCAATTCGAAGCCACCACCCGCGCGGGCGATACGGCGGCGGATGCTCTTTAGCGGCTCCGCGCCGGTCTGGCGCGAGGGGGCAGTGGCAGCTGCGGTCAGGATGGCGCGCGTTTCGGCCTCGAGCGAGCGGCCGTTCGCGGCGGCGAGCTCGCGGAGCCGCTGCTTCACGCCTGGGGCCAAGCCCCGCACGGTAATGCTGGTATGAGCATGGTCGGCCGCTATAAGGGCACTATATGCAATGACATCAATGATGTCACCTGGCGGCACGTCAGGCGCCCGGGGGTGGCAGGGGGCGGTGGCGGGCGCGCTGGGTGAAGACGTGATAGATGACGGTGTCCCAGGCGTTGTGGATGCCGGTGAACAGCAGCGCCAGCGCGGCCACGCCGACGGTGTCGAGGGCGGCGCGGGCGGCGGCGCGGGCCAGGAAGGCCGATAGCAGCAGGGCGGCGTAGGCGGCGGTGGGCAGGAGGGCGTGGAACAGCCAGTCCTCGAATTCGGGGCGGTAGCCGGTCTGGGTCAGCATCTTGCGGACCACCACCGCCATATAGACCAGGCCGGCGAGCCTGACCAGTCCCCAGGCCACCGCCGCCGCGGTCACGCCCGTCCAGGGCACGCACGCCAGGGCCGCCAACAGCAGCGCACCGCAGAAGTGGACCACAGTCGGGGTGCCGAAGGTGCTGGCGGCCTGGGCGCCGCCGGGGCGGTGGGCAGGTCCGCAATCAGGGTCATGACCACGAACTGCAGCCCGATCAGGGCTCCGGCGGAGGAGCCGACGATCACGTAGAAGTTTTCCCAGCCCTTGAGCACCCTCGCACCATGGTAGTGCAACTTACTGTTGCCGCGGGCGCGGCTCAGCGGTGCACCCGCTTACGCGTGGCGTCCCCGCTCGGGACGGCAGCGAGGCGGTCGTCAGACCACGCGGAAGCCGAGCGCCTCGGCGTTGTCGCGCATGCGATGGTCGCGGGTGAGCACCGTGATGCGATCGGGCGGTTCACCCAGCATCTGTAGAGTGACCAAATGGATGGCGTCCAGAGTGCGGACGGGCTCATGTGGAAAGCGGCGCCCGAGGCTCTCCAGGATCTCGGCGGTGACCGGATACAGACAGCAGCGCCGGCGCAGGAGTTGGAGGCTGCCGAGGGCCCGCCGGGTTGAGGCAGGCCCGAGGCGCCCGGCGGCGCCCGAGCGTGCAACCACCCGCGCCGCTTCAGCAAACGTGACCATCGAGGCCACCAAGCGGCCGGGCGCGGCGAGCGCGGCCATCGCGCCGGGAGCGCCCTCGAGCACGGCGGCCAGCAGTGTGCTGGTTTCGAGGTAGCGCGTCTCAGCGTTCATCGCGATCTTCGTCCAGCCAAGCCGATGCCGTCCCCGGGCGTAGTTGCAGCGGCTTCCAGCCGGCGAGCGGGGAGCTGTCGTCAAGCGGCGGGCGGACCAGACCGGCGGCGATCAGCGCATCCAGGCCGGTGGGGGTGTTGCCCGCCGCTGATGCGAGCGGCGCCAGCCGCGCCACCGCCCGGCCGTGGACAGCCACCAGCACCGTCGCGCCCCGCTCGACCTTGCGCAGATAAGCGCTCAGATTGTCCTTGAGCTCACGCACGCCAATCGTCATGACATCATTGTAGCTCTTTGTAGCCATGGTTGGCGCCCCTCGGCTGGCGGCGCGCGCCGGGCGCGCGGCCATGAGCGCGTCTTGCACTGTGGTAGTGCCACTCAGGGGGTGGCAATCCACTGGTCGGGCTCGAGCGCGAACTCGCGATCCAGGGCGCCGCGCCGCATGAAGAGCTTGGCGGCGGAGCGAAACTCGAAGGCTCGGTACAGGAAGTACGTGTCCTGTTTTATGCGGGACACTTCAAGCTCGTTGCGGCTCAGATAAAACGGCGTGAACCTGCCGAAGGCCGTGGTCTTCACTTCGATCAGGCGTTCCTTGCCGGATTCTTCGAAGGAGAGGATGTCGTAGCCGGCGCCGTCGCCGCGCGAGGCCGAGACGTGCTGAACGGATGCGGCCAGATCCTTGTGCCCCCCGTGCAGGAGCCGTGCGATTTCAAACCGAACCACAAACTTCTCACCCGCCGCGCCCAGCGAGCGGTTCTGTGCCTCCTGCGCCAGGTAGTCGGGAAAGACATGTTCGCGGAAGGCCGCGGGAGGCGGGGCAGCGGAGCGGCTGTCCCGCTGTGGCGGGTCCACAAGCGCCCGAAGGATGTCGTCCACCACCGGGAGGTCCGCGGGTTCGATGGCGCGCTCGGCGATCGTACTTAGCAGCCGCGGGCGGCCTTGCAAGCGCGTCGTCACCACCTCGGCCAGCAAATGCTGATAGTTCCGCCTCGGCTTATAGCCGGCAAGATAAGGAAGCCCGCGCTCGATCAGGATGGCGCTGATGTTTTGGTGCTTGAGCTCGATGGCGGACTCGGTACGGTTGTATAGCAGCCGCAGTAACATCCGCCGGTGCTCCGTCTTGCTGTAGGGCTGGCCGCGCAGTTCGCATTCCAGCATGTCGAGGTAGTCGGCCACGGTGGCTTCGACTTCGAGCGGAGTCCAGTGCCTGCGGAAGGCGGAAGCAGTAGTGGCGGCGCTGCCCATCGCTGACCGCGATTTTACTGTGGCCGCGTTGATTGCCGCGGCAGGGACGGCGGTGGCATAAGCCGTACATATGGTAGTATGGCCCAATGAAGACTACGCTGGAATTGGACGCGGTGCTGCTGCGCGCCGCCAAGCGCGCGGCGCTGGACCGTGGCACCAGCCTGAAGGGGCTGGTGGAGACGGCGCTGCGGCGAGAGCTGACTTCGCCGCGGCGGCGTCGGCTGAAGATCCTCAGCGTGCCGGGCGGAGCGCCGCCGGGCATTGAAAGCCGCGAGAAGATGTGGCAGTGGTTCGACGAGCACGGCCACCGTGGTTGACCACAGCTTGGTTGCGGTCGATACCAACCTGCTCGTTTACGCTCATCGGCGAGGGGCGCCAGAGCACGCCGGCGCGGAACAGGCTCTGCATTTGCTTTCCAAGGGCAAGGCCCGCTGGGGATGGGCGCTGCCGGTCGCGGCCGAATTCTGGCGTGCGGTCACGCACCCGGCGGCGCCTGGCGGACCTTCGGCGCCGGCGGACGCGGCCGGCTTTCTCGAGCGCCTGGCGGCCGCGGGGGCGGAGTGCTGGTTACCGCTGGCGGGCTTTCCGCAGCGGTTGGCGACGGCCGCCGTGCGGCATAGTGTCATCGGGAATCGTATCTATGATTTGCAGATCGGGCTCATGTGTCAGGAGGCCGGGGCGGTCGAAATCTGGACGCATGACCGCAGTTTTGCGGCGCCGCCGGGGTTGAAGGTTATTGATCCGCTGAGGTGAGGCGCGACGTTGTATAGTTCCGGGATGCGCACTGTTGCCCTGCTGACGCTCGCCGCTTCCCTGCCCCTCGCCGCCCAAGGGATTCGCGACGCGCCGCCGCCGCTGCCGACGCCGCCGGGACAGATCGTGGCGCGGCCGGCGGGGCGGACGCAGGCGCGCTCGATGGTGCTGTCGCGGCTGGGGATCGTGGCGGCGAGCCAGGCGCTGGCGGCGCAGGCCGGGGCGCAGATATTGGCTGAAGGCGGTTCGGCGGCGGATGCGGCGATTGCCGCCAACATCACCCTCGGCGTCGTCGAGCCCATGATGAACGGCATGGGTGGGGACCTATTCGCGATCGAGTGGAACGCGAAGACGGGCCAGATCAGCGGGCTGAACTCGAGCGGTTGGGCGCCGGAGCAACTGACGCCGGCGTTGCTCAAGGCCAAGGGTTACACGCGGATGCCGGGGCAGGGGATCTACTCGGTTACGGTTCCGGGCGCGGTGCGGGGCTGGGAGGCGCTGCACGCCAAGTACGGCAAGCTGCCTTGGGCGGCGCTGTTTCAGCCGGCCATTTATTACGCCACGCACGGCTATCCGGTGACGGAATGGATTTCGGACGAGTGGCACAATTCGCAGCGCAAGCTGGAGCGCTCGCCCGCAGCCAAGGCCGAATTCATGCCGGCGGGCCATACGCCGGCGGTGGGCGAGATTTTCCGCAACCCGAGCTATGCGCGGGCGCTGGAGCTGGTGGCGGCGAAGGGGCCGGAGGCGTTCTACGACGGGCCGATCGCCAAGGCGATCCTGGCCACCTCGAACGGGCTGGGCGGGGTGATGTCGGCGGCCGACCTGGCCGATTTCCGTCCGCAGTGGGTCGAGCCGATCTCGACCAACTACCGGGGCTGGAGCGTCTATGAATTGCCGCCGAACACGCAGGGTTTCGGCGCGCTTGAGATGCTCAACATCTTCACGCAGTTTCCGCTGGGGAAGTGGGGCTTCGCCGATCCGCGCACGTTCTATGTGAAGACCGAGGCGCAGAAGCTCGCCTACGCCGACCTGCGGGCCTATGACGGCGATCCGCGGCAGGCGAAAATCCCCATCACCGGGCTCATCTCCGCCGCTTACGGCAAACAGCGCGCCGCCGGGATCAACATGGATAAAGCCAACTGCTCGACGCCGGCGGGCGACGCGGCGCGCTTCAACAGCGACACGGTGTACCTGAGCGCCGTGGATGCCGACGGCAACATCGTTTCGCTCATCCAGAGCCTGTTCTCGGAGTTTGGCAGCGACGTGGTGGTGCCCGAGTACGGGATTACGCTGCAGAACCGCGGGGCGCTGTTCGTGCTGACGCCGGGGCATCCGGACGAGCTGGCGCCGCACAAGCGGCCGTTCCATACGCTGATTCCCGGCTTTATGCAGAAAGGCGACCTGCACGTCGGGTTCGGCATTATGGGCGGGCTGAACCAGGCGCAGGCGCACGCGCAATTCGTGAGCGACATCGCCGACTACGGCATGGACATTCAGGCCGCCATGGAGGCGCCGCGGTTCACCAACCCGAGCTTCGGGGGCTGCAGCTTCCAGATGGAGGACCGCATTCCGGAAGCGGTGCGGGCGGCGCTGACGGCGAAAGGTGACCGCATTATTGTGGACAACGCCTACACCGACCACATGGGGGGCGGGCAGGCGGTGATGCACAACTCGGCGACGGGGGTGAACTCCGGCGCCAGCGATCCGCGCAAGGACGGGGAGGCGGTGCCGCAGCAGCCGGGGGGGAAGAAAGAGGGGAGTGGGAAGTGAGAAGTGGGAAGCGAGCGGGGGCGCGTGTGGGCGGGGTGGAGTGAACTTGGGGGGCGGGGCGGGACGGTCAGCGGCGCCACGGGTTGAGCACGGCAAGCCCGCACTGATCGAAATGGAGCCCAGCAGCAACACTTAGCGGCGGCACGGCCGCCCTTCTCAGGACGCCCTCCCGATGCTCCCACCCCAAGGCGCAAGTGCCTTGGGGGCCCCGGGGGTCCGGCAGCGGCCGGGATCCGCTTGGCGGCAATGCGCGCCCGCTCTGCTCAGGGCGCGTCCAAGTTGCCGCGTGTGGCACTGCCATGTCAACGTGGGGCCGCCCTGCTTTGCCCGCGGCGCACAAGGCGCGACCCCTACAAAGGGAGGGAGGCGCGAACGTCGTCGCCGTTCAGGCGGTGGTGGTTGCGACGGCAGGGGCGAAGAGCGGCGCCAAGGCAGCGTGGGAGTCGCGGACGGTTTGGAGGCCGAGGAGGCGGTAGCTTTCGGTTTGGGATTCGTCGAACCACTGGTTATCGGTTGACTGGTGCGGGAAGTCGGGGTTGTCGGCGTGGTAGCTGGCGATGTCGGGGGCTTCGTTGCCGAGGATGGTGGGCTTGAGGTAGACGAGGGTGCCGTCGGGGGTATCGGGCCAGGCTTGCGAGTAGGCGATGGTGGCAACGGCCCAGCGCTGGCCGCGCTGGGGTGGGGCGGCGAAGGTGATGGGCACGCGGAAATCGATACGGATTTTGCGCAGGGCGTTGGCGAGGTCATCGTAGCTGAAGCCGGGGTCGCAGCCGGCATCCATGACGACGATGTGCTGGCAGCGGCGACGGACCATTTCATAGAGGCCGAGATTTTCGAAGTGGCCGCCGTCGGAGAGATAGACGTAGGGGGTGCGGTCGGTGGTTTGTCCGAGAGCTTCGCGCACCAGCGGCAGGAGGGCAGAGTGAGGGCCGGCCCATTTCCAGACCTGGTGGAAGCGGGGCGAGGGGTTGCCGAGCCAGGCGCCGAGGCGGACGTTGAACAGCGTCATCAGGAAGGTGACCGCGGGCGAGGAGTGATAGCCCATGTTGGGGCTGAGGGCGGCGCCGGAGAGCGCCATGGCGGTGCCGAGGGTGATGCCGTTTTTGCCGCCGTAGAGAATGCTGGGGCGGTAGCCGAGGTCGGGGCTGCCGCAGTCGGCCGGGGTGACGGTAAAGGGGCGGGCCTTGCGCTGCTGCCAGGCGAGGCGGGTGCCGCCGACGAGATTGAGGGTGAGGTTGAGGACGTGGAGCGGGCGCTGCGCGTCCAGCGCGTGCATTCGGATATCGTCGTTGGGGGCGAGGCCGGTGAAGCGGTCGGCATGCTCGCCGGGGTTGGAGGCACCAAGATAGGCGCGGATGAGGCGGTCGCGGTACATGCCGGCGAGCGAGAACTTGTTGATGTTGATGAAGGCGGCCATGATCGAGGCCAGCGCATAGAAGGCGGCAAGCCAGGCGGCGGCGCGCCAAGGCGAGGGGCTGGCATCCGGGTAGGCCGCCTGCAGCAGCGCGGCGGTGGCGGCGGCGAGGCCGATCACCAGTAACGCCAGGAACACCAGCAGCGCCAGCTTGAGCAACCAGCGCGTGCCGGCGGGCGAAGACGGCGTGACGGCGCTCTTGAAACCAGTGAGGGTGGCGAGCCAGCCGCTGAGGCCGCCGAGTGAGGCCAGGGAGGCGGCGAGGGTGGCGCCAAGGGCGGCGATCCAGGTCGGGGCGAGCAGCACGCCGGCATTGCCGACAAGCCATAAGGCCGCGGCCAGGGCGACGGCGGCGCCGGCGCGCGCCATCCATTCGCGGTCGGAAGAGTGCAGCAGGGCGCTGGAGAAGCCGGTGAACAGCGCGCCGGCGATCAAAAATCCGACCAGCAGCAGCGGCACTGCGACCGTCACAAAGACGGCCGGCGGGTGCAGGCGCAAGGCGTTGGCGGCCAGAAGCCAGAGGGCGGCGCCGGAGCAACTGCCAATGACGACGACGCCCAGAAGGAGGGGCACGAGCTGGCGCCAGCGGCGCCAGGCGCCGAGCAGATAGGCGAGGGCGGCGGCGAGGCAGGGAGCGAGAGTCCAGCGGATGAGGGGGGCCAGCGCGGGGGCGGCCGCGGGCTGGGCGGCCCAGGCGGCGGCAAGCATGGCGGCCAGCAGCAGCGGCAGCAGTACCAGGCGGAGAAACTGGGCTGGGGAGAAGTTGGCGGCGCCCAGACGAGGCAGGCCGCGGAGCAGGTTCCAGGCTGCGAAGCCGAGGAGGACGGCGGCGGCGAGCGGGACATCGGGCGAGGGCGGGGTGGCGGCGAGCAGGGCCAGCAGCAGGCGCGGCAGCATGAGGACGGCGAGCAGCAAGGGGATGAAAACCAGCCAGTTGAGCACGACATTGCGCACCACGGTTGCGGCAAACGTCCAAGTGTCGAGCGTGAAAGCGCCACGGTGCGGGGTGAGATAGCTGTTGTAGGCGCGCAAGTGCCCAATCGGATTGCAGTTCGCCGGCGGCTCGGCGTTGGGGAGCAGATGCGGGCGGACGCCGTCCCAGCCGTCGCGGTGCAGCCAGGCGGAGAGCCAACTGCCGATGTAGCCGCCGCCGGAGACGGTGGAGAGATAGTCGAGTTGCTCCAACCACCCGGCCTCGGCCAGGCCCTGCAGCACGCCCAGGCCAAAGGTGGCGGAGCGGATGCCGCCGCCGGAGAGACAGAGCGCGCGCAGCGGGCGCGCGGGGGCGCCGCCTCCGGTCTTCGCCGTGCCGAGGTGGTGGTACTCCTCGCCCAACGGGTCGGCAACGATGTTCGTGTCCGCCATACGGCTCAGATTGTATAGGGATTGTGACACGGCGGCGTTAAACTCGCTCACATGCGGGGAAAGATCATTGGCATGTTGATCATTGCGGGCGGGGTGGCGGCGGCGGGCCAAAGCGTGGCCAAAGCGCCACTCACGATAGATGCGATCGTGAACATCAAGTACCCCTCGGCACCGCAATGGTCACCGGACGGTCACGATGTCATGTTCACCTGGGACGAAGCCGGCGTCTACACGCGCTACGAGGTGGATGCCGATCATCCCGGGCCGCCGCAGGCAGCGGCGCGGCCGCCCTTCTCAGGGCGCCCTTCCGTTGGTCGGGCTGCGGCCGGGATTCGCTCGGCGGCAACGCGCGCCCGCTCTGCTCAGGGCGCGTCCGAGTTGCCTCGTGTAGTCACCCGAACTGCCGCGTGGCGCCGCCGGCGGCCGGCGCGCGGGTCGGCGACCCGCCCCACGAGAGGTGGCGCCAGTCGGAAGGCTGCTAGTCCGCATTTCTCACAGTCAGGTCACGAAGCTCGCATCCCGGCGCGGCGCGCCCTAAAAAATGGGCGGCGATATCGAACGGCGAGCAGGACGCGCTGCCTGGAGGACGATGGCACCAGGGCAGGCGCTGCGCCGCCCATTTTTCTAGACGGGCGCGCTATGCCGCGCGTGGCAGCGGCTGGGTTGGTGACAAATGCGGGCTAGGCAGCCGGCAGTGGCAAGCCCGCTCAGCGCAATGGCGACTGGGCCGCTCTCGAACACCGGCAGCACCGCCAGGGCTGCAAGGCCTACCGTCCACAACGCCAACCGGCGCTGCCGCGCCCGTAGCTGCTCGTCCGTTTCGCGGAGTAGCCGGTAAGTTGCCAAATTGCCTCTGCGAGAACGGTCCAGACCCAGGCAGTCACTCTGACCACCCCGAACGCTGGAAGCATACTCCGGGCCGTCCGGCTGCGGTGGAGGAGAACTGGGCCTCGCTCACCAGCGCCGGCACGGCGCAAATGACGGCCGTTAGCGCGCTCACTGCCTCTGACCTGCCGCCCACCGCCGCCCACAGCGCCTATCGAGAGAGTCGCGCCGTTTGCGCTGCGGGCAAAGTCGGCGCGAAGGGCCGTGGAATTCCGACAGACGGCCCGCTCCCGGCAAACGAAGGCAGGGGCCCGCGCCCGTCAATGGCCCGCGCCATGCTCGCCCAGTGGCGGGCCCTCAAGGCCAAACTCGGCGGCCAGTAGCCGGTGTGGTCGCGTCGGCAAGGCGGGCTACAATGGGAGCGGCGTGGCCGCGATCCCCAGCCCTCAAACGCCCGCGGCGGCGGAAATGCCGCTGCTCAGCCCCTGGGCCGAGCGCATCGGACGGCTGCTGGCGCCGGGCATGAAGTCGCAAAAAGCGGCGGCGCTCGAGGTGCTTGAACAGACCTGTTCCCGGCGCCTGCCGCTGTTCGGCGCCGAGCGCGGCGAGGCGATAGCCCGCCAGGGCGCCTGGCTGGCCCGCATCCAACTGCTGCTGGAGTGGGGGCGCCCCATGGAGGCGCTGGCCTGGATTTGCCTGGAAGGCGAGCTGGGCGAGCGCGCCGGCGAGGTCCCCTCCGCCGCCCGCGCCGCGCGCGACTGGCTGCTCGCGACGCTCGCCGGGGACGCCCCCGCCGCCCAGACCGCCGCCGTCGCCAAAGCAGTGCAATGGCCCGGCATCGCGGGTCGCTACGAGGTCAAAGCCCGCCTCGAGCGCGACGTTGTTGGCCCGCACCGCTACCCGGAACTCGCCCGCCGCCACGGCCTCACCCCGCCCACCGCCGTCTGCCTCTGGGGCCCGGCGGGCTACGGCAAACGCTTCTTCGCCGCCAAGATCGAGGAAAAGCTCGGTCCTGGCGTGCTGGCCGTCACCACCAGCGAACAACCGCCCGAGGGCAGCCTCGCCATTTTCATCGGCCTGCCCGATTACGCGGAGCGCCTCGCCATGTACCGCGAGTACCTCAAGCCCCGTTTCCATGAACGCATGGAGTGGGACGAGCTCGCAACCGACACCGAACGCTACTCCGCCGCTGAGGTCCTGGCCTCGTGTGAGCAAGCCGCCCGATACGCCGAATGGGAGTCGTCCAAAGTGAAGCGCCCGGTCGCCATCAGCGCCAATACCTTCCGTGGGGTCATCCCGAAGCTGCGTCCGGCCGCCGGCTTCGCCCCCGGTTCGCGCTATGGTGCCCGATGAGCGCCCTCTCCTGGCGCGAAATCCGCGAGCGCGCCCAGCGCTTCGCCGACGCCTGGACCGGCGGCGGGCATGAACGTGCCGAAGCGCAGAGCTTCTACAACGATTTCTTCGCCATTTTCGGCGTGCCACGCCGGCGCATCGCCAGCTTCGAGGAGCCCGTCCGCACGCTCGGCGAGCGGCGGGGCTACATTGATCTTCTCTGGAAAGGCGTGCTGCTGGTCGAGCACAAATCGCCCGGCGGCGACCTCGGCCGCGCCAAACAGCAGGCGCTCGACTATTTTCCCGGCCTGCGCGACACCGAACTGCCCCGCTACGTGCTGGTCAGCGATTTCCTGAATTTCGAGCTCTGGGATCTTGAGAGCGAAACCGGCGCCCCGCCCGTGCGCTTCCCGCTGGCGCGCCTCGCCGATCACGTCCAGGACTTCGCTTTCATCCTCGGCCGTCCCAGCCGCTCCTTCGAGGACCACGAGCCGGTCAACGCCCAGGCCGCCGCACTCATGGGCCAGTTGCACGACCTGCTCAGAGCCTCCGGCTACAGCCGCCACGACCTTGAACGCCTGCTGGTGCGGCTGGTGTTTTGCCTGTTTGCCGACGCCACCGGCATCTTCGAGCCCCGCGGCATCTTCGCCGAGCTGATCCGCACCCGCACCAGCGAACATGGCGGCGACACCGGCGCGTGGCTCATCCGCCTGTTCGAGGTCCTGAACACGCCCGACCCCGGCCGCCAGCGCGCGCTTGACGCCGACCTGGCGCAATTTGCCTATGTGGACGGCGCGCTGTTTGCCGAGCGGCTTGCGGCGCCGGAGTTCGACTTCGCCATGCGCGCCCTACTGCTTCAGGCCATGGAGTTCCGCTGGGACGCCATCTCACCCGTCATCTTCGGCGCCCTGTTTCAGTCGGTCATGGAGCCGCCCGAGCGCCGCGCCCAAGGCGCTCACTACACCAGCGGCGACAACATCCTGAAGCTGATCGAGCCGCTGTTCCTGGATGACCTGCGGGCCGAATTCGCACACATCCGCAAGCAACGCGCCGGCCGCGTCGCAGCCTTGAAGGCGTTCCATGACCGACTGTCCCGGCTGCACCTGTTCGACCCTGCCTGCGGCTGCGGCAACTTTCTGGCCGTCGCCTACCGCGAGTTGCGCCGGCTCGAGCTCCAACTGCTCGACGAGCTGCGTCACGACGGCCAACTCGCGGCCGACATCACTCACGTCTCGCGCCTCGACGTGGATCAGTTCTACGGTATCGAGTTGAACGAGTTTGCCGCCCGCATCGCCGAAGTAGCCATGTGGATGACCGACCATCTCATGAACGCCGAGCTCTCGCGCCGGTTCGGCGAGGCCTATGCCCGCATCCCGCTGAAGAAATCGCCGCACATCCGCAACGCCGACGCGCTCGAGGCGGACTGGTCTGACGTTCTCCCCGCCTCCGAGTGCAGCTACGTCCTCGGCAACCCGCCCTTCGGCGGCGCCAAATACCAAAGTGAATTACAGCGCGCGCAGGTGCGCCGCATCGCCGCGCTCGGCGGCGCCGGCGGCACACTCGATTTCGTGACGGCGTGGTTCATCAAGGCGGCCAACTATGCCGGCACCTTCGGGGTCCACATCGGCTTCGTCGCGACCAACTCCATCACCCAGGGCGAGCAGGTGGCGCAGTTGTGGCCGCTGCTGCTCGACCGGTTGGGCATGGAGATCACCTTCGCCCACCGGACCTTTGTGTGGGAGAGCGAGGTGGCGCGCGGCAAGGCGCACGTCCACGTCGTCATCATCGGGCTCGCCGCCCGCGATCACGCCCCAGCCGAGAAGCGCCTGTTCAGCCATGATGGCCCGCAGGGCCAGACCGCTGAGACACGCCACCCCGTCCTGACGCCCTACCTCACCGGCGGCGAGTCGCTCGCCGACCCGCATCTCGTGATCCGCGAGGCGCCACGCCCGATCAATGGCGCCCCGCCGCTGGTGATCGGCTGCCAGCCAATTGACGGCGGAAACTACATCTTTACTGCCGAGCAGAAACAGGAATTCCTGCGCGAACAGCCTGACGCCCGTGACCTCATGCGGCCGTTCGTCGGCGCTGAGGAGTTAATCAACGGCGGCGATCGTTGGATTCTGCTGGCCTCGGAAGCAGGGCCAGAGCGACTGCATGAGATGCCAGCCGTACGGAAGCGAGTGGCAGCCGTGAAGGAGTTCCGAAAGCGGAGCAGCCGCACGGGTACGCTCAAGCTGGCAGCCTCACCGTTGGCCTTCCAGGTCAAGACGATCCCCAGGCGCGCGTTCCTGGCGATACCCGAGGTCAGCTCGGAGAAACGCGCCTACATCCCCATCGGCTGGCTGCGGCCGCCCGTGGTGCCCAGCAATCTCCTACGGGTGCTGCTGAGCGATGGCCGCTACAACTTCGCCGTGCTGACCTCGGCCATGCACATGGCGTGGCTGCGGGCGATCGGCGGCCGGCTAAAAAGCGACTTTCGCTACTCGATTGGCATCGTCTACAATACGTTTCCGTGGCCGGAGGCCACGGCCGTACAGCGAGAAAAGCTGAGCGAGCTGGCGCGGGCGGTACTTGATGCCCGAGCCGAGTACCCGAACGCCACGCTGGGCGCGCTCTATGACCGGCTGACGATGCCGGAGGCGTTGCAGCGCGCGCACCGGGCGCTCGACTTGGCCGTGGACCGGCTCTACCGCCGCCAGCCGTTCGCGAGCGAGCGCGAGCGGGTGGAGTTCCTGCTGGCCCGCTACGAGCGCCTGGCCACGCCGCTGGCATTGCGGGCGTCGCCGCGGCGCCGCGCCGCCGTGCGCCGCGGCCGCGCTCAGTAGCCGTCGGGGCGGTGGCCGGTGAGGCGTTCGACGCGGTCGGGGATGGGCGGATGGGTGGAGAACAGGCCGGCCATGAGGGAGCGGGTGCGGGGGGCGATGATGAACAGGTGCGCGGTGGAGGGGGAGGCGAGCATGGGGCGTTGCTTGGCGTAGGCGTCGAGCTTTTCGAGAGCGCGCGCGAGGGCCTGGGGGTTGCCGGTCCAGCGGGCGCCGGAGGCATCGGCGGCGTACTCGCGCGAGCGCGAGATGGCGAGCTGGATCAGCATCGCCGCCACCGGGGCGATGATCATGAGCGCAATCGCGCCCAGCGCGCCGCCTTCGCGGTCGTCGGAGCCGCCCATGCCGCCGAACAGCGCGGCGTAGCCGGCGAAGCGCGCGATCAGCATGATGGCGCCGGCGAGGGTGGCGGCGATCGAGCTGATCAGGATGTCGCGATTGCGGACGTGGCCGAGTTCGTGGCCGAGCACGCCCTCGAGCTCCTCGTCGGTGAGCAGGCCGAGGATGCCGCGGGTGACGGCGACGGAGGCGTGCGCGGGGTTGCGACCGGTGGCGAAGGCGTTGGGCGAGTCGGTGGGGATGACGTAGACCTTGGGCATGGGCAGGTTTTCGCGCCCGGTCAAGCCATCGAGGATGCGGTAGACGTTGGGCAGATCCTGGCGCGTCGCCGGCTGGGCATTGTAGGTGCGCAGGGCGATCTTGTCGCTGTAGAAGTAGGAGGCGAAGTTCATGCCGCCGGCAAACACCAGCGCGATCACCAGGCCCACCTCGCCGCCAAGCCAGTTGCCGATCAGCATCAGCACGATGGTCAGCACCGTCATCAACAGCGTGGTCTTGAAAATTTGCATATCCCTACCTGGCTGCCGCTGCGGACTGGAACAATAGCCGGTCGCCCCCGGGGGCGAGGACGGCCTCGACCGTTGCGCCGGGCAGAACCTCTCCTTTAAGAATCGCACTGGCCAGCGGGTTTTGCACCAGCCGCTGCAGGGCGCGCTTCAGCGGCCGCGCCCCGTACTGCGGATCGTAGCCCTGGCGCAGCACCAGGTCGCGCGCGGCCGGCGCCAGCGTCAGCGCAATGCCGCGCTCGGCCAGCAGCGTGCGCAGGCGCCCAAGTTGTAGCTCGACGATCGGCGCCAACTGCGCCTGGTCGAGGGCGTGAAAAATCACAATCTCGTCCACCCGGTTGAGGAACTCCGGGCGGAACTGATGGCGGACCTCCTCCATCACCAGCTCGCGCGCGGCGGCGGTGACCTCGCCGCGCAGATGCTGGCTGCCGAGGTTCGAGGTCATGATGACGACGGTGTTGCGGAAGTCCACGGTGCGGCCCTTGCCGTCGGTGAGCCGCCCGTCGTCGAGGACCTGCAGCAGGATATTGAACACGTCCGGGTGGGCTTTCTCAATCTCGTCCAGCAGCAACACGGCGTAGGGGCGGCGCCGCACGCGCTCGGTCAACTGCCCGCCCTCCTCGTAGCCGACATAGCCAGGCGGGGCGCCGATCAGGCGGGCGACGGAGTGCTTCTCCATGTACTCGCTCATGTCGAGCCGCAGCAAGGCATGTTCGTCGTCGAACAGAAACTCGGCCAGCGCGCGCGCCAGCTCGGTCTTGCCCACCCCGGTCGGCCCCAAAAACAGGAAGCTGCCGATGGGCCGGCGCGGGTCGCCGAGGCCGGCGCGGCTGCGGCGGATGGCGTCGGCGACGGAGGCCACCGCCTCCTCCTGACCCACCACGCGCTGGTGCAGCCGTTCCTCCATGTGAACCAGCTTGTCTTTTTCCCCCTCCATCATCCGGGCGACTGGGATGCCGGTCCACTTGGAGACGATGGCGGCGATCTCGCCCTCGCTGACTTCCTCGTGCAGCAGCCGCGGCCGCTCGGCCGAATCTTCGAGCTTTTGGCTGGCGGCGGCCAACTCGTGTTCCAACTGGCGGCGCAGTCCGAAACGGATCTCGGCGACGCGGTTGAAGTTGCCCTGGCGCTCGGCCTGCTGTTCTTCGATCTGCAGGGCGTCGAGCTTGGCCTTGAGGTCGCGCACCCGCTGGATTTCATCCTTCTCGTTCTGCCAGCGCGTGCGCAGCCCCTCGACCAGCTCGCGCAGGTCGGCGATTTCGCGCACGATTTGCTGGGAGCGCTCGCGCGCGTGGGCGTCTTTTTCCTTGGCAAGCGCGGTTTGCTCGATCTCGAGCTGCGTCAGGCGGCGCTCGAGGGTTTCGATCTCGAGCGGGCGGCTGTCAAGCTGCATGCGCAGCGCGGCGGCCGACTCGTCCACCAGGTCAATGGCTTTGTCGGGCAGAAAGCGGTCGCTGATGTAGCGCGCCGAAAGCCGCACCGCGGCCACCAGGGCCGCGTCCTGAATGCGCACGCCGTGGTGAATCTCGTAGCGCTCCTTGAGGCCGCGCAGAATGGCGATGGCGTCTTCCACGTTGGGCTCACCCACCAGCACGGGCTGAAAGCGGCGCTCGAGGGCGGTGTCTTTTTCGATGTACTTCTTGTACTCGTTGAGCGTGGTGGCGCCGATGGCGCGCAAGAGTCCGCGGGCGAGCGCCGGTTTCAGCATGTTGCTGGCGTCCATGGCGCCTTCAGCGGCGCCGGCGCCCACCAGCGTGTGCAACTCGTCAATGAAGAGGATGACCTCGCCCTGAGCCTCCTCGATTTCCTTGAGCACGGCCTTGAGCCGGTCTTCGAACTCGCCCCGGTACTTGGCGCCGGCGATGAGGGCGCCGAGGTCGAGAGCGACCACGCGCTTGGTCTTCAGCAGTTCGGGGACGTCGCCGGCGACGATGCGCAGCGCCAATCCCTCGACGATGGCAGTTTTACCCACGCCGGGCTCGCCGATCAGCACCGGGTTGTTTTTGGTGCGGCGGCTGAGCACCTGGATGACGCGCCGGATCTCCTCGTCGCGCCCGATGACCGGGTCGAGCTTGCCTTTGCGGGCCAACTCGGTGAGGTCGCGGGCATAGCGCTCGAGGGCCTGGTATTTTTGCTCCGGGTTCTGGTCGGTCACCCGCTGGGAGCCGCGAATTGCCTGCAGCGCCTGCAGCACGCGCTCGGCGGTGACCCCGTGCGCCGCCAGCAGCCGCGCGGCCGGATCGTCCTTGAGATCGAGGATGCCGAGCAGCAAATGCTCGGTGGAAACGAAGTCGTCCTTGAATTTGTCGGCGGCGCCGAAGGCCTTCTCGAGCGCCTCGGCCAGTGGCGGCGAGAGCGACCGCTCCAGGCTCGCCCCCTGGACTTTCGGCCGCCGCCCCAACTCCCGCTCCAACTCCGCCGCCAGCGTCGGCGCCGCCACCCCCAGCCTCTGCAGCGTGGGGCCGATGACGCCGTCGCGATCGGCAAGCAGCGCCGACAGCAGGTGCAGCGGCTCGAGGGCGGCCTGCTCGCCGCTGACTGCCAGCTCGCGGGCCGCCTCGAGCGCTTCCTGCGCCTTGACCGTCAATTTGTCGAAACGGATGGCCATGGAATGAATTGACGGTGAGGGTTAGTTGACGGCCACCTGCACCTGGCGGGGTTTGGCTTCTTCCCGGCGCGGCAGGAACAGGTTCAGCACGCCATCGCTGAGCTTCGCCTCGATTGCCGCCGAATTCACGAACTCCGGCAACAGGAACGTACGGCTGAAACTGCCAAACGGACGCTCTACACGATGGTACCCCTCCGGCGTGCCGCTCAGCTTGCGATCGCCCTTGATGGTGATGGTGTCGTTTTCTACCTGGACGTTCAGTTCGCTTTTGCTGATGCCGGGCAGATCGAGCTGGAGCGTATAGCCCTGCTCGCTTTCGAGCACATCGGTACGGGGCGCCCACTCGCTCGGTGCAGCGCAGGCGGCATGGTGATGAAGAAGAAGTGAGGCCATGGAAATCTCCTTGATAAAATATGCTTCACTTAAGATCATAAAATATGAGTGTTATATTGTCAATACACAGCGTATATTTTTTATTTCCCTTTATTATCATTGGTTTACGGATGGAGTCATCTGGACTGCGGCGTTGCGCCGGCCGGCGGCCGGCGCGCAGGTCGGCGACCCGCACCAGGGGAGGTGGCGCGCTAATTTTGCCACACCTACTTTTGCAAAAACACATCAGGCCCAAGCGCGGAGCGCCTGAGCCTGAGCAGGTCGGCCTGGGTTTTTCGAGCGGCACGGCCGCCCTTCTCAGGACGCCCTCCCGTTGCTCCCACCCCAAGGCGCAGGCGCCTTGGGGGCCCCGAGGGTCGGGCTACGGCCGGAATTCGCTTGGCGGCAACGCGCGCCCGCTCCGCTCGGTGAACGCGCCCCGGCGCCTTCACCCGTCCAAGTTGCCTCGACGGGCTATTTCTGGCCGGCGGCGCTGACGAGTTGCAGGGCCTTTTGCAATTGCAGATCGGGCAGCGGGCCGGTGACGCCTTCGGGGCGGTAATCCAAATCGGGCAACGCGCCGGCGTACTGCACCTGCTCGACGTCGGGGGCGAGGCCGTCCTGCACCGGCTGGCCTTTGGGGGTGAAGTAGCGCGCCACGGTGAGCCAGATGGCGCTGCCATCGCCCACCGGGATGAGCTTTTGCAGCGAGCCTTCGCCGAAGCTGTGATCGCCGACCAACTTGGCGCGTCCGTTTTGCTGCAGGGCGGCGGCGACGGCCTCGGCGGGGCCGGAGGTGCCGAAGTTGACGACCACCTCGAGCGGGTCGGTGGCATCAACGGCGTGGGCGGCGTCGGCGGTGGTGGTGACGCGCGGGTACCGTTGACCCTGCAGGTAGGTGATGGTGCCGTGGTCGAGGAAGACGTTGGCGGCGAGCGCGGCGTCGGCGTAGGCGCCGGCGCCGCAGTTGCGGAGGTCGAGCACGAAGGCGTGCGCGCCCTGGCCTTTGAGCCGGCGCACGGCGGCGGCGATCTGCGCGGCGCGGTTGCCGCTGAAGTCGGGAACGCCGATGATGCCGACCGCGCCCTGCTCGCTGACGCGCAGCGGCAGCCGCGCCGGGGCGGCGCGGGTGATGGTGATCTGGACCGGGTCGGACTGATGCAGGTGCACGACGCCCATGGTGACCGTGGAGCCGGGGGCGCCGCCGAGCAGGTGGTCAATTTCGGCCATGGACATATCGCGCGTGCCCTCGGCGCCGATGGCCTCGACGAAGTCGCCGCGGACCAGGCCGGCCTTGGCGGCGGGTCCGCCGGGCTGGACATCCACCACGTCGGCGTAGCCCACGCGTTTGGAGAACACCGCGCCGACGTCGGCCGCGGGCGGGTGCTGCTGGTCCTGCAAGAAGGCCTGGTACTGGGCCGGATCGAGGTAACTGGAGTCGGCGTCGAGGGAATCGAGCAGCCCGTGCAGGGCGCCGCTAGACACCTTGGCCATATTGGGCGTGGTGACGTAGTCGGTCTTGACGTGCTCATAGACCTCGACCATGATGCCCATCTGCTGGAGCGGGCCGTTGGGGTCTTTGGTGTCGCGCTGCCAAGCCATCCCGGCCGCCAGGCCGACCACCAACACCAGGGAGCAGAGAAGAATAACGAGGCTGGTTTTGCGCGCCATGGTTGAGTACCGCTTTCTCATCAGTATACCGGGTTGCCGGGGGTGCCCGTGGGCGCTATATCTCCACCACGCGGAAGGCCTGGGGGGGCTTTTGCGCCAGCAGCAGGGGCTGGGCGACGTTGTAGACGGGGATGCCGCCGCGGGTGGCGCCCTGGAGGGCGCCGTGGTGGGCGTGGCCGTGAAAGATGGCGGTGGCGCCGAAGCGGTCGCAGACGTCGCTGAGGCGCGAGCTGCCGAGGAAGGCGAAGATCTCGCGGTTTTCGCCCTCGGCGGTGGCGGCAATGGGGGCATAGTGGAGCAGGACCACGCGGCGCTCGGTGCGCAAGCGGGCGAGGGAGCGCTCCAGCCGCAGGCCCTCCTCCATCGCGCTGTGGACGAAGGACTTGATTTCGGGCTCGCCGAAGGCGGTGAGCTCGCCGCGGCCGAAGCCGCCGCAAAAGCCCTTGACGCCGGCAAAGCCGACGCCGTCGCGCTCGTAGGGCTCGCCATCGAGCGTCTTGATGCCGACCTCGCGCAGCATGCGCAGCAGCTCGCCCTGCTGGCCGGACTCATAGTCGTGGTTGCCGAGCACGCTGATGATGGGCAGCCGCAGGCGCAGGAGTTGGCTGATGAGCACGTCCATTTCCTCGGGCCGCCCGTAGTTGGTCAAGTCGCCGCCGAGCAGCAGCACGTCGGCCCGCGGCGGCAGGGCGTTGAGCCGTTCGCGGATGCGCTCGCGGTCGTTCACCCCGCAGTGCAGGTCGGCGACGGCCGCGAGGCGCATGTCAGCGCGCCGCCGGCGGGTTGCCTTCGGCGGCGCGCGCCTGCAGCCGGCGGCGGCGCAGCGCGTCTTCGAGGTTTTCGAGGCCCCCTTCGGTGACGTCGGGGGCGAACAGCAGCGGGTCGAGCAGGCTGCCGCGGAAGCTGGCCCGCGGCGCGGCGCCGCCCATGCCGGCGGCAAAGCGCGACATCAGCTCGCGCCACACCGGGCGCGGCACGGCCCCGGCGGCCGCCGGGTAAGCGTAGCGGAACAGCATCAGATGCCAGAGCAGCATCTCCCAGTGCTCGCCGGTGGAGGCGATCAGTCGGGGCCAGTCGAGGGTTTCGCCGCAGCGGTAGACGAGATGGCAGACGTCGCTGCCGTCGAAACGCTCGCGCCGGGTGACGAACAGCTTGGACAGGATCATCTCCTCGGGGGCCAGCAGGCGATAGCGCCCGCCGAGCACCTCGCCCGGGCGCGCCTGCTCGATCCAGGCGGGGGTGACCCAGAACACCCCGTTGGACATCCCGCTGATCAGGTCCACGTAGTAGTCGCCCGCCCAAGCCTTGGCCAGCCACACCGGATCGGTGATCTCGGTGACCAGCCCGGCGGTGCGGCACAGCGTCAGCGCCACATCGATTTTTTCGGCGGGCAAAAAAAGGTCCAGATCTTTGGTGAAGCGCCAGATGCCGGTGTAGTGTTGAAAGGCGAAGGCTCCGGCCACGGCAAAGCCCACGCCGCCGCGGCTGAGGGCGCCCAGCACGCGCTGGAACAGTTGGCGCTGCTCGGCCACCAGCACCGGCGCGGGGGCGTAGTGCGGCGCGTCCGGAGGGATGGAGCCGCCGGCGGCCGGCCGCGGCTCGGACCGGGAGGGCAGAGGCATTGCTCAGCCAGATGATTGCGCCAGCCACCACGGTTGCCCCCTTGAGCCCGGCCGAGCTGGCGCGCGCCCGCGATTATCTCTACGGCGATCTGCTCTGGGGCACGGTGGCGCAGTTGTGGCTGCTGGCTGTGCTGGCCTGGACGTTCTTCAGCGGCGCAAGCCGCCGCGCCCGTGCCGGGCTCGCCGCCCGCTGGCGGCGGCGCTGGGCGGTGGTGGCGGGGGTGCAGGTGGGGCTGTTCGTGTTGGTGCTGGCACTGGAGCTGCCGTGGGATTTCTATCTCGATTTCTGGCGTGAGCGCGCCTTCGGCTTCATGCATTTGGGGGCGGCGGCGTGGCTGGGCGAGTGGCTGACTTCGTCGCTGTTCACGGTGGTGGCCGGGCTGATCGTCACCGAAATCGCCTATGCGTGGCTGGCGAGGGGTTGGGGCGGACGGGGCCGCCGGCCCGGCGTCGGCGTAAGCGGGACGGGCGGCGAAGCCGCGGTCGGGCCCGCGCCAACCAAGCTGGCGCGTGGGGCGGCGAGCGGCGCGGGGCCGGCGCCGAAGCGGTGGTGGCTGAAAATGTGGGTGGTGGTGGCGGTGGCGATCGTAGTGGCGGTGGCGCTGCAGCCGGTGCTGATTGCGCCGCAGTTCAACCGCTTCGAGCCGGTGCAGGATCCCGCCGTGCGTTCGGCGCTCGAAGGCCTGGCCGCGCGCGCGGGCATTCCCCACGCCCACATTTACGAAATGAACGCCAGCCGGCAATCGGGCCACACCAACGCCTACGTGGTCGGGCTGCTGGGCAGCCAGCGCATCGTGGTCTACGACACCTTGCTGGCGCAGCAGACGCTGCCCGAAGTCGAGTTCACGGTGGGCCATGAAATCGGCCACTATGTGCGCAACCATTTGTGGAAGGGGGTCGGGTTCACGCTGGCGCTGCTGCTGGGTTTTTTTGCGCTGCTCGGTTGGCTGTATCCCAAATGGTCAGGCGGCGTGCCGCCAACGGACGTTGCCGGATTGCCGCTGCTACTGCTCCTGCTGCTGGGCTTGTTATTTCTGGCACAGCCCGCCACCAACGGGTTTTCGCGCTGGGAGGAGCACCAAGCCGACGCCTATGGCCTGCGCCTTAGCCAGCAGCCCTGTGCCGCGGTGACCGGCTTCGAGCGCGAAGAGCACAGCGACCTCATTTATCCCGATCCGCCGCGCTGGGTGGTGCTCTGGTTTTTCAACCACCCCAGTCAGCAGGCCCGCATCGCCTTCGCCGGGCGGGCCTGTGCGGTGGTTTCCGGCCCGCGGGCAAGGAATGGCCATTAGCGGTTAGCTGTTAGCTATTAGCGATTAGCTTTTGGGGCCGCATTTGCGGGGAGGTCGCGGGGCGCAACGGTACAGGCGCGGCGGTTCTGCCGCCTTGGGCGATGCGGCCGCTCTGGAGCGGTGGAGCGTTGAGCGGCGCCTAGGGCAGGATCAAAGTTGCTGTAGTTACCCGAACTGCTGCGTGGCGCCGGCCGGCGGCCGGCGCGCGGGTCTGGCGACCCGCCCCACGGGCTACAGCATCTCTGATTCCGCTTCAGCCGTTGGGAGGAATGCGCGCCGCCAGCCTCGGACGGCGCATTTCTTGATAACATGGGTGCGATTCTCCGGAGCTGCTGATTGCGAACCGCACTGTTGGCCCTTTCCCGCAACCCCACCATGCGGCACTTCACCGAGCGCAGCAGCTTGGGGCAGCGCATTTCCCGCCGCTTTGTGGCCGGCATGAGCCTCGAGGACGCCATTCGGGCGGTCGAGGCCGTCAACCGCCTGGGCATGGCGGCCACGCTCGACCCGCTGGGGGAAAATGTGGACTCAGAAGCCGGCGCGGCCGCAGCCGGCGCGGCCGC
>JBOGKJ010000358.1:0-5767 GCA_050745565.1 Terriglobales bacterium
GCCGCGCAGACTCCCGCGGTTAGGGGTTAGACATTAGCCATTAGCCGTTAGCCATTAGCAAATAGCGCGATCCGTGGACAAGGGCAGGCCGGCGGGCGACACGCTCCGGCCTGCCGTTGCCGTCCCCAAAACCAGCGCCGCCCTCCGCTGGCCTTCTCACACCCCACGCGCGCAGCGCACCCACGCACGGCGCGCCCAGAGGGCGCGGCGTGCTACACTGCCCGCATCATGTCCCGCCTGCCTGCTTTTCTCGGGGTCGCTGCGCTCGCCGCGGGCCTCCTCGCCTGCTCCAAGTCCGCCCCCACGCCCGCGGCCGAACCCGTCGGCGTCGCGGCCCCCGCCGGCGTCGACCTGGCTGCCATTGACACCAAGGCCGACCCCTGCCAGGACTTCTACCAGTACGCCTGCGGCACCTGGGACGCCACCCACCCCATCCCCAGCGACCAGACCACCTGGGGCACCTTCTCCGAGCTCGCCGAGCAAAACCGCGCCACCCTCCACAAAATCCTCGAGGCCGCCGCCCCCGCCACCGGCAGCCGCGACAAAATCACCGAGGAGGTCGGCGACTTCTACGCCGCCTGCACCAATCAGGCCGCCATTGACACCGCCGGCAAGCGGCCCCTGCAAACCGAGCTCGACGACATCAACAGCATCACCAGCAAGGCCGATATCGCCGGCGAACTTGCCCGCCTCCAACTCGACAACGTCAATGCCATGTTCAACTTCGGCTCCGAGCAGGACGCCAAAAACGCCAGCGACATGATCGCCGGCGCCACCCAGGGCGGCATTGCCCTCCCCGACCGCGATTACTACATCAAGACCGACCCCAAATCCGTCGCCCTGCGGAAGCAATACGCCGCCCACGTGCAGACGATGTTTGAGCTCCTCGGCGACCCCGCCGCCAAAGCGGCGGTTGAGGCCCAAACCGTCCTGCGCATCGAAACCGCCCTCGCCCGCGCCTCCCTCACCCGCGTCGAGCGCCGCAACCCCCAGGCCACCTATCACAAAATGTCTGTGGCCCAGTTCGTGAGCCTCTCCCCCAACTTAAACTGGACCGCCTTCTTCACCGGCATCGGCGCCCCCAAATTCGACAGCGTTGACGTCGAGTCGCCCGTTTTCTTCCGCGCCCTCAACACCGAAATCCAGCAGGCCTCGCTCAACGACTGGAAAACCTACCTCCGCTGGCAGCTCGTCCACGACGCCGCCCCCGCCCTCGCTCAGCCCTTCGACGACGCCAACTTCGCCTTCTTCGGCACCACCCTCACGGGCCAGAAGGTCCAGAAGCCCCGCTGGGAGCGCTGCGTCAACGCCACCGACAGCAACCTCGGCGAAGCCCTCGGCCAGCTCTACGTCAAGGTCGCCTTCTCGCCCCAGGCCAAGGCCCACATGGAGCAGTTGGTGAAGAACGTCGAAACCGCCCTCGGTCAAGACATCCAGGGCCTCGACTGGATGACGCCCGCCACCAAAAAACAGGCCCTCGTCAAGCTCAGCGCCATCGTCAACAAAGTCGGCTACCCCGACAAATGGCGCGACTACAGCGCCATCCAGATCACCCGCGACAACTACTACACCGACCTCGTCCGCAGCGCCGTCTTCGAGAGCCACCGCGACCTCAACAAAATCGGCAAGCCCGTGGACCGCTCCGAATGGGGTATGACGCCGCCCACCGTCAACGCCTACTACACCCCGCTCTGGAACCAGATCGTGTTCCCCGCCGGCATCCTCCAGCCCCCCTTCTACAACCCCAATCGCGACGACGCCCAGAACTACGGCGCCGTCGGCGTCGTCATGGGTCACGAAATGACCCACGGCTTTGACGACGAAGGCCGCCAGTTCGACCCCCAGGGCAACCTCCGCGACTGGTGGACCCCGGCCGACGCCAAAGCCTTCAAGCAGCGTGCCGCCTGCATCGTCAACGAGTACAGCGCCTTCAGCCCCCTGCCCGGCGTCCACCTCAACGGCAAGCTCACCCTCGGCGAAAACACCGCCGACAACGGCGGCGCCCGCATCGCCTATGCCGCCATGGAAACCGCCCTCGGCAGCCAGCCCGACAAGCTCATTGACGGCTACGACCGCGCCCAGCGCTTCTTCCTCGGCTACGGTCAGATCTGGTGCGAGAACGTCCGCCCCGCCTATGCCCGCCTCGCCGCCAACGTCGATCCCCACTCCCCTGGCAACTTCCGCGTCAACGGCGTCGTCAGCAACATGCCCCAGTTCGCCGCCGCCTTCAAATGCGGCCCCACCGCCCCCATGACCGCCACCGCCAAGTCCTGCCGCGTTTGGTAGATCCAAAGACAGCCCCGCTGCTATATTTGACGGGCGCGGGCCCCTGGCCCTGCTCGGCTGAGACGCTCGCAGCACCGCGCCCGCACTCGAGGGGCGGCGCCGGCCCCGGCCCGGCGAGCCCACGCCGGCGCGAGCAGCCTCCCGCTGGGGCGGAATCACGGTTGCTGTGGTCACCCGAGCTGCCGCGTGGCGCCGGCCGGCGCGCGGGTCGGCGACCCGCCCCACGGGAGGTGGCGCCGACCGGAAGGCTGCTGGTTTTGCCACACCTACGTTGATTCCGGGAGCGATGAACGCGCCACTGGCGCTTTCACCCCGTTGGAATTCCGCGGCCCTTCGCGCCAATTTTGCCCGCAGTGCAAACGGCGCGACTCCCGCTCATCGAGGCAACTTGGAGGCGCCCTTAGCAGAGCGGGCGCCCGTTGCCTCCAAACGAAGCACGGCCGCAGTCCGACCACCGCCGGAGCCCCCGGCGCGCTGGCGCGCTGGGGTGGCAGCGGGAGGGCGTCCAGGGAAGGGCGGCCGTGCCGCCTTCTTAAATAGCCCTGCCGGCAGCCGCGGGTTCAGCACCATCTCCTCCCGCTGCAGCACCACCTTCGGTTTCCCCGGCGGCCCGCTCGCATAGGCGAACGCCAGCAACAGTCCGCCCGTCCGCCGATAGTCGCCAATGTCCTCGACCCCGCCCGGATACTCCTCGTGAATCACCAACCATGACTGCGCATCCACGTATTGAATGAACTGGTCTCCGGTCGCCGGGATTGTGATCCGCAGCCGATAGCAGCTCTTCCCCTTCCACACGGTTCGATCAACCAACGCCACCTTGACGCCGGGCGCGGTAAACAAATCCAGCCCGTTCAGCGCCTGGTCTTCGATCTGCTTTGCCGGCGCGCCATTCACATACGCGGAGGCGGTCTGCCCCGCCAGTTGCTGCCACGCCCGCGTGCCGTCCCAGCCCTGGGCCAGCTTGCCCTGTGGCAGGTCAACTTCGATCCGTATCCGCTCCGGCGCGCTCGCAAACCATACCTGAACTTTCGCAGGCTTGGCCAGCCGCAGTTCGCCCCGAAGCCGGAAGCTGCGCACGGCTTCGAACCGCGCCGCTCCCCCGCGCACTCTGAGGTTATTGGCGACGATTTGCCGTGCGCTTAACTGCGCTCGTGCCGGCAGCAGCGCCACCCCCAGCCCAATCACCCCAACCCCAAGCCCTGACCAGCGCATCCCTATATGGTACCCATCATTGACGGGCGCGGGCCCCTGCCCCTGCTCGCTGAGACGCTCGCAGCGCCGCGCCCGCACTCGAAGGGCTGCGGAGCGCCGGCCCGGGGCCCGGTGAGCCCAAGCCGGCGCGAACCTCGCGGCAACGTGGAAGGGTGTTGGCGCCGGTGGCGCGTTCACCGCGCAGTGCGGGCGCGCGCCGCCGCCAACCCCGTTCCGTGGCAAAATGAATGCCGACCCGGGCCGTGCCCGACGCGCTCATGAACCCACGCTGGCGCAGCTTCGCACGTGAGCAATGGACGCTGTTGCGCGACACCGGCCGCCTCATCGGCCCCAGCGCCCGCCTGCTCACCACCACCGAAGCTCACACCTACGCCTATTCGGTGTCGGCCAACTTTCTGCTGGCCTCGCTCCCCTTCCTGTTTCTCCTGCTCTGGATCGCACGCCACGCGCTCCCCGCCCTCGGCGCCACCCAGCAGGCCGTCATCGCCCACATGGTCTCGAGCTACCTGCCCACCGGCCAGCAGCGCCTCATGGCCGATGCCGTCGGTCTCGCCAACCGGCACTCGGTGCAGGTGTTCTCCATCGTGATGCTGGTCATCAGCAGCAGCGGCGTCTTTCTGCCGCTCGAGGTCGCCCTCAACAGCATCTGGGGCTTCAAGCGCAACCGCGGCTACCTGGCCAACGCCGCCGTCTCCTTCGCCCTCGTCTTCGCCTGCGGCCTGGTCGCCTACGCCTCGGTCGTCGCCGCCAGCCTCGGCGCCGCCTTCGTTACCTTCATCTTCCCCGTCACCTGGACCGGCGTCACCGGCGCGCTGACCTCGTTTTTTGTCTTCCTGTTCTCGCTTCCCGCCACCATCGCCATCTTTTTCCTCATCTACTGGAAACTTCCCAACGGCGCCGTCCCCGCCGCCCAGGTCTTCCCCGCCGCCCTCTACACCGGCCTGCTGGCCGAGCTCTTCAAGGACGTCTTCCCCGCCCTGCTCCCCTGGCTCGATTTCAACAGTGTCTACGCCAGTCTCACGGTCGCGGTGACCCTGGTCGTCTGGGGCTACGCCGGCGCCTTGCTCCTGCTGTTCGGCGCCAGCCTCTCCGCCCGCGGCGTCACTCGCCTCCCCACCCTCCACCTCCGCCACAAAGCCGGTGCCGCCTCCGCCAGCAACAGTTGACTGGCATTGACTGGCGCGGACCCCTGCCCCTGCTCGTTGAGACGCTCGCAGCGCCGTGCCCGCACGCGAAGGGCGGTGGAGCGCCCCCGCCGTGCAAACCGCGCGACTCCCGCGAACTGAGACGCCCGCACCGCCGTCCCAGCACTCGTTCTCAGGCAGGCCGTTGGAATCCAGTCCTGCCTGCATGCGGCTTAACTGTGCCCGCGCCGGCAGCAGTGCCAACCCCGGCCCAGCCAATCCAACCCAACCCCAAGCCCGGACCACCGCATCCCTCCACGGTAGCAATGCGCCACGTGCTCGCTACGGCCGCCCTGTGCACGGCGGCTCTGGGTGCGGCCGCCTTCCCGGGCCGCGCCCAGTCCACCGCCCCCGCAGCGCGCGCCGACTACCTCGCCGCCTGCCGCAACACCGTCCACTTGGTCCAACTGGGCGCGCAGCCGCTGGCCCTCTACTTGCAGCGGATCGCCGCCCTCACCAGTGTCCACCAACTCGCCGGTCCCGTCGGCCAACTGCAGCGCTTCGCCATCGCGGCGTTGTTCGGCCCCGGCGGCGCGCCGCTGCGCGCCGCCATCCCGCCCCGCTCCCAACCCCATCGCCTCGGCCTTCTGCGCCTTTTCACTCTGCTCGGCGACCCTCCGCCCGCCGCCGCCGCCGAAGCCCGGGCCGCCATCCTGGCCGAAGTCTCGCTCACCTCGATCGCCCCCTCCGGCCCCGCCCGCAGGCTCGAACGCCCCGCCCTTGACCGCCTCGTCCCCAGCTTCGATTGGCGCGTCTATTTCAAAGCCGCCGGCGGCGGCCAACTCCTACCTGCCGCGTCGCCCGCCTTCCTGCGCGCCCTCAACGGCCGCCTGCTCGCCCTCCCGCTTGCCACCTGGAAAAGCTACCTGCGCGCCACTTGGCTCACCGCCGCCGCCACGCTGCTGTCCCCGCCGTTCGTCACCGCAGGCTTCGCCATGCACGGCCAACCGGTGCCGCCCCGCGCCCGCCTCTGCCGCACCGCCGCCGCCCGCTTCCCGCTTCAGGCCTACATCCAGGTCCCCATCCGCCGCGACGACTACTTCGGCGACACCCTCCGCCTTCGCGCCTGGCGCGCCCGGCAACAT
>JBOGKJ010000359.1:0-5671 GCA_050745565.1 Terriglobales bacterium
TTCGCTGACCGGAACCAATAGCGGCAACAACTTGGGGCCGGGCACGCCGGTGGTGCATTGGGAACAGTGGGAAAACGAGGAAGAAATTGAGATCAAGCTGCTGCTAAAAGGCGGCGGCTGCGAGAACCAGAACATCCAGTATTCCCTGCCCTGCACGCTGGAGCATTTGGGCAAGGCGGGCCGCGACCTCGACGGCATCCGCAAGTGCATTCTGCACGCGGTGTGGCAGGCGCAGGGGCAAGGCTGCGCGCCGGGGGCGCTGGGGGTGGCGATCGGCGGCGACCGCACGTCGGGCTATGAAGCCGCCAAGGAGCAACTGCTGCGCCCGCTGGACGACGTCAACCCGGACGCGCGGCTGGCCGCGCTCGAGCAGTACGTGTTGGAGCGCGCCAACACGCTCGGGATCGGCGCGATGGGGTTTGGCGGGGGCGTGTCGCTGATCGGCTGCAAGGCGGCGGTGCTCAACCGGCTGCCGGCGAGCTTTTTCGTTTCCGTCGCCTATGACTGCTGGGCATTCCGGCGGCGCGGCCTGGTGCTGGACGCCGCAACCGGCGCGATCCGGCGCTGGCTTTACGGCGACCCGGCAGCGGCTGGCGCGGACCCCAGCGCGGGCTCGGCTGCGACGCCCGCACCGCCGCGCGTCCCGCTGGCGCCGGAGGCGGAGCCGGCGCGGGAGCCTCCGGCGGGCATCCGGCTGCGGACGCCACTGAGCGAGGCCGACGCGCGCGGGCTGAAGGTGGGCGAGATGGTGCTGATTTCGGGCGTCATTTATACCGGCCGCGACGCCGTGCATGCCCACCTGATGCATCATGACGCGCCGGTGGACCTGCGCGGCGCGGTGCTGTACCACTGCGGGCCGGTGGCGCAGCAGGACAGCGCCGGCCGCTGGCATATCGGCGCCGCAGGACCGACCACCAGCATCCGTGAGGAGCCCTACCAGGCGACGCTGCTGCGGCGGCTGGGGATGCGGGCGGTGATTGGCAAGGGCGGCATGGGCGAGCAGACGCTGAAGGCGCTGGCGGAATGCGGGGCGGTGTATTTGAACGCCATTGGGGGAGCGGCGCAGTATTATGCCCGATCGATCAAGCGCGTGCGCGGGGTGCATCTGCTGGAGTTCGGCACGCCCGAGGCGATGTGGGAGCTGGAAGTCGAGGACCTGCCCGCCATTGTCACCATGGACAGCCACGGCGCCAGCCTGCACAAAAGCATCACGGCGGCCTCGGGCGCGGCCCTGCAGGCGCTGGAAAACGTCGAGGTCTGAGCCTGCGGCAAGGTAGAATGTCTCCTTATGCCGTTTAACACCGCGGTATTGCAGGAAACGCGGCCGGGCGAGCTGCGCCAGGCCATGGTGCCCGCCGTGGGCGCGCAACTGGAGAAACTGGGCGCGGCGGTGGCCTATGGCGCGGGCGCGGCCGAGGCGGCCGAGGCGGAGCTGGTGCTGGGCGTGCAGCCGCCGACGCTGACGGTGGCGCGGGCGCTGCGCGCCGGGACGGCGCTGGTGAGCTTTCTGCCGGTGCGGCAGGAGCCGGAACTGATCGCGGCGCTGCGCGAGCGCCAGGTGACGAGCTTCGCCATGGAACTGATTCCGCGCATCTCGCGCGCCCAGAGCATGGACGCGCTCAGCAGCCAGGCGGCGCTCGCCGGCTACGAGGCTGTGCTGCTCGGCGCCGCTCAACTTGGCCGCCTCCTGCCCCGCATGACCACCGCCGCCGGCGTCATCCGCCCGGCCACGGCGCTGGTCATGGGCCTCGGCGTCGCCGGGCTGCAGGCCATCGCCACCCTGCGCCGCCTGGGGGCGGTGATTGAGGCCTATGACGTCCGCCCGGAAACCAAGGAGGAGGCCGAATCGCTCGGCGCCCGCTTCATCGCCACCGGCGTTGACGCCCGCGGCCAGGGCGGCTATGCCCGCGAGCTGAGCCCCGAAGAGCGCGCCACCATCACCGCCGCCATCACCGCTCACGTGCAGGCGGCCGACCTCATCATCACCGCCGCCGCCGTGCCCGGCCGGCGCGCGCCCCGGCTGATCACTGCCGCGCAGGTGGCGGGCATGAAGGCCGGCGCCGTGATCGTGGACCTGGGCGCCGAATCGGGCGGCAACTGCGAGCTCAGCCGCCCGGGCGAAGTGGCCAGCGCCGCCGCCCGCGGCGGCGCCGTCACCATCCTCGCGCCCCTCAATCTGACCTCGCGGCTGGCCGAGGCCGCCAGCGAGCTCTACGCCAAAAACATCCTCAACCTGCTCAAACTGATGATCAAAGATGGCGCGCTGGCTCCGGACTGGTCGGATGAAATCCTCGCCCAAGCGGTGGTGACCCGCAACGGCGAAATTGTCAATGCCGCCGCGCGCGAGGCGGTGGCGCAACTGGAGGCCGCAAAGGTGCCGCGATGACGGAAACCACACTGGTCGGCTTTATCGCCCTCTATATCGTGATGTTGGCGGCCTTCACCGGCATCGAGATCATCGGCCGCGTGCCGGCCATCCTGCACACGCCGCTGATGTCCGGCTCCAACTTCGTCCACGGCATTGTGGTGGTGGGCGCGCTCTACGCGCTGCTGAACGCCGTCACCCCGGTGCAGCAGGTGATCGCCTTCGTCGGCGTGCTGCTGGGCGCGGGCAATGCCGCCGGCGGCTACGTCGTCACCAAACGCATGCTGGCCATGTTCAAGTCCAGCCATCGCCCGGCCGGGGGCGCCAAACAAGCATGAACCCGAATTGGATCATTGACCTCACCGACTTCGTCGCCGCCTTCCTGTTCATCTTCGGCCTGAAACGGATGTCGTCGCCGGTGACGGCACGCAACGGCATCGTCGTCGCCGGCTGGGGCGTGCTGGTGGCCACGCTGGCGAGCTTCCTCTACGTCTTCGGCATTGACCCGGCGGCGCGCCCGCACCTGGGCGTGAACCTGGCGCTGGCCATCATCGCGCTGGTGGTGGGCTGCGTCTGGGCGTGGTGGAGCGGCGAGCGGGTGGCGATGACCGCCATGCCGCAGATGGTGGCGCTCTACAACGGCATGGGCGGCGGCGCGGCGGCCTGCATCGCCGCGGTCGAGCTCGCGGCCGGGACCGCCATGGCCACCAACCGCCTGGTGTTCGCCCTCGTGGGCGCGCTGATCGGCTCGGTGTCGCTGTCGGGCTCGCTTGTCGCCTGGGCCAAGCTCGACGGCAAAATCAATAAAACTCACCACCTGCCCGGGCAGCAGTTCGTCAACGCCCTGGTGCTGGTCGCCGCGGTCGTGCTGGCCGCGCTGGCCGCCACCGTCCACGGCGGCGTGCCCGATCCGCTGCTGACCGGGCTGTTCTTCCTCGCCGCCCTCGGCTTCGGGGTGCTGATGACGCTGCCTATCGGCGGCGCCGACATGCCGGTGGTGGTGTCGCTCTACAACGCCCTGACCGGCATCGCCGTCGGCATCGAGGGCTATGTGCTGCAGAAGCCGGTGCTGATGATCGCCGGCGTGCTGGTTGGCGCCGCCGGCGGCCTGCTCACGCTGATCATGGCCCGCGCCATGAACCGCTCCGTCGCCAACGTGCTGTTCAGCCGCTTCGGCGCCACCGGCGCGGGCGCCGCCGTCGCCGGCGCCATGAAGCCGGCCGAGGCCGCCGACGCCGCCATCAACATGCGCTACGCCGGCAAGGTGCTCATCATCCCCGGCTACGGACTGGCGGTGGCGCAGGCGCAGTACAAGCTCTACGAGTTCGTGAAACTACTGCAGGCCGCCGGCGTCGAGGTGAAGTTCGCCGTCCACCCGGTGGCCGGCCGCATGCCCGGCCACATGGACGTGCTGCTCGCCGAGGCCGGCGTGCCTTACGACATGATGCACGAGCTCGACGAGGTCAACGACGAGTTTGCCTCCACCGACGTGGCGCTGGTCATCGGCGCCAACGACGTCGTCAACCCCGCCGCCCGCACCGACAAGACCTCGCCCATCTACGGCATGCCCATCCTCAACGCCGACCAGGCGCACCAAGTCTACGTCATCAAGCGCGGCCAGGGCAAAGGCTACAGCGGGGTCGAGAACGCGCTGTTTTACGCCGACAACTGCAACCTGGTCTACGGCGATGCCCAGGCGGTGCTGGTGAAGTTCATCGCCGCCATCAAGGAACTGGGCGCGGCGGCCTGAGCCGGGCGGGACGCGCCGGCGGGTGGGCCAATGCACGCGATGATATCGTGATATCATCGCGCATGGCCCAGATCCTTGTGCGCAAATTGGCGGAGAGCACCAAGAGCCAGCTGCGCCAGCGCGCCGAGCGCCACGGGCGCAGCGTGGAGGCGGAGGCGCGCGCCATTCTTACCGATGCCGCCCGGCAAACGGAAGAGCGCAAGGAGGGCTTTGGCACGCGCTGGGCGCGAACGTTCGCGGGTCACGGACTGCGGCCGGGCGAGGATATCCCGGAGATGCGGGGCATGAAGTTGCGCGTGCCGGACTTCCGGGAGTGATTATCCTCGACACCAACATTCTGTCCGAGCTCATGCGGCCCTTGCCCGCGCCCGAGGTGACACAATGGTTGGACGGTCTGGATGAGATGCGGTTGGTCTCGACCGCAATTACGGCATGGGAGCTGCTGTACGGTGAATCGCTCCTGCCGCACGGGCGCCGGCGCCAGCGGCTTGCGCGCGACATCCAGGCATTGCTGACGGAATTTGCCGGGCGCTGGATGCCGTTTGACGTGGACGCGGCGCGGGAAGCGGCGGACATTCAAGCTTCTTGCCGGCGCACGGGGCGGCCAATGGAACCGCGGGATTTGACGATTGCCGCCATCGCGCGGTCGCGGGGCGCAACGCTGGCCACCCGCAACCTACGCCATTTTTCCGGCCTGGGGGTGGAGTTGATCAATCCCTGGGCGGCGGATCTGCGCTGAGTGCGGCGGCGGCTTCGGCGAAGCCGGCGTCGCGGGCGCGCTCCAGCCAGGGGCGGGCGGCCGCCGCATCGCCCAAGCCCTGCAGCAGCAGCAGGCCCTTGTTAAGGGCGAGCAGGTCGTTGGCGGGATCGGCGGCGAGCGCCGCATCGAGGCTGGCGAGGGCGGCCTGGGGCTGGCCGAGCTGCAGCAGCAGCCCGGCGCGGTTGGAGCAGGCGGCGACGTCGCCCGGATGCTGGCGCAAGAGGGCGTCGTAGGCGGCCAGAGCTTCGTCGAAACGGCCGAGGTCTTCGAGCAGCACCGCCTTGGCCAGCGCCGCCGGGCGGAAGCCGGGGTCGAGGCGCAACGCCTCGTTGTAGGCGGCGAGGGCGCTGGCGTTTTTCTCCTGGCGGGCGAATTCCCTGCCCTGCTCAACCAGTTGTGCGGTGTGTTCCATGCGCAGTTTCGAGCAGTTGGGCGATGCGGCTCTCCGGGCGCAGGATGGTCTGATCGCGCTCGGGTCCGGTCGAGATCAGGCCGATATCAAGCCGCAGCTCGCGCGCCAGAAACGCGAGGTAGTCGCGGGCGCGCTGCGGGAGTGCGTTGTAATCGGTGATGCCTTCGGTCGGTGACTGCCAACCGGCGAGGCTCTCGTACTGCGGCTCGAGCCGCTCCCAGTCGGCGGCGGCAGCCGGGATAGCCTCGACGGCGCGGCCGTCGAGCGTGTAGCCGACGCAGACGGGGATGCGCTCCAATCGGTCAAGCACGTCGAGTTTGGTGATCACCAGCGAATCGAGCTGGTTCAGCAGCGCCGCATAGCGCATCAGCGGCAGGTCGAACC
>JBOGKJ010000360.1:0-4077 GCA_050745565.1 Terriglobales bacterium
CCGCGCCGGGAACGCACATCGTGAAGCGGCTGATGGGGCTACCCGGCGATCACATCAAACTGGTGCACGGCGTGGTGTACCGGAACGGCCAGGCGCTGGTCGAACCCTACGTCATCCATACCGGCACTTATGATCCGGCGCGCGACGATTGGCCCAATGGCGGCACGCCGTTTGAGACGGCGCCCGGTTGGGCATCGGCGCTGCCCAACTACCTGCAGGACGGAGCGGTGGTGGTGCCGCCAGGTGAGTATTTCTGCATGGGCGACAATCGCGACGACTCGCTCGATTCGCGCTACTGGGGCTTCGTGCCGGCGTCCAACATCATCGCCCGCCCCAGCATCGTCTACTGGTCCTACCGCAGCTCGGAGAGCGACTACGAGGTGACCGGCTTCGGCAACCATGTCGGCGCGTTTCTGGCGGAGCTGTGGAATTTTCCCGCCCGCACCCGCTGGTTGCGCACGCTCCACATGCCCAAATGAAGCGCCGGAGCCTGGTCATCGGCGTGGCGGCCGTGGTGCTGATGGCGCTGCTGGTGCCGATGATCGGGCTGCCGGCGCGCAGCGGCATTCTGCGCTCGCTGGAGCGCGGCCTGGGGCGCACCGTCAGCGCCCAATCGGTGCATCTGCGCCTGCTGCCGCTGCCCGGCATCGAGCTCGACCAGGTACAACTGGCCGAGAATCCCGGCTTTGGCCTGGAGGACATGGTTACCGCCGACGACGCGGTCGCCACCCTGCGCTGGCTGCCATTGCTGCGCGGACGGCTGGTGTTTGCGCGCGTCCATCTCGACGGCGCCAACATCAACCTGGTGCGCAATGCGGACGGGCGCTGGAACCTGGCGGCGCTGCTTGCCCGCGAGAGCCAGCCCGGCGCCGCCGGCGGCGGACGTTCGCCGGCGGCCCGCTTTCCCTACATCGAGTGGAGCGACTCGCGCGTCAACTTCAAGCTGGATGACACCAAAACGCGGTTCTATCTGGCGGAGGTGAGCGGTTCGCTGGCGCGCGAGCCGACGCACAACGGCGGCGGCGACTGGCGCCTGCAGATGCGTTTTGCGCCCCAGCGCTCTGACCTCGATCTTTCCGGCACCGGCACCGTCCGTCTCGACGGCCGCTGGGCGGTCGAGCCGGGCGGATTCCGCGCCCTGCCGTTCCAGATGACGCTGCGCCTCGACGACTCTTATCTGGCGGCTTCCTCGGCGCTGGTAATGGGGCATGACGCCGGCCTGCACGGCGTGCTGGCGGCTGCCGTTGAGGTCGAGGGCACCAGCCAGCGCTTCACCGTGCGCGGAGAGGCCCACGTCGAAGGCCTTCGCCGCTGGGATCTGAACCCTCCGCCAGCCGCCATCAACTGCAACTTTACCGGCGTCTATGTGCCGGCGCGGGACGAGTTTGATTTGACCGGTCTCGGCGATGCCGGCTTTCAGCACGCCCGGCTCCAGGGCGTGATCAGCGGCGTGCTGAGCCATCCCCAGGTTCAATTGCAGTTGGAGTTGAACGCCCTGCCCGCCGCCGATCTGGTGCCGCTCGCGATCGCCCTCAAGTCGGGCGTGCCGCCCGGGTTGACCGCGGCCGGGACCGTGACCGGCGGCGCTCGTCTCAACTGGAGTCAATCCGCTGCCGGCGCGGGCGGCCTGCTGGCCGCGCTCGACGGCCGTGGCCAGGCGGCGTTCAGCGGATTGCAGTTGGATAACGGGCCCGCACGCCTCCGGTTTCCCACCGCCGCCGTGCGCTGGGGCGGCCAGCAGCTTCAATTGACCACCGCCCGCGGTACGCTCACCGCCGCCGGCGCCCGCGCCCCCGTTGAACTCAGCGCCGCCCTCGATCGCCAAGGCTTCCGCGTCGCCGTCTCCAGCCCGCGTCTCGCGGCCACCGGCGCGGCCACCCTGCTGCGGCTGGCGGGGTTGGCCTCGCCCTGGCCCGGTGCTTTGCGCGGCGAGGCCGCTGTGCGCTGGACGCTCGCCAGTCCCTGGAATCGTTTCCGGCAAGCGGCCTGGACCGGCGCGGCCACGCTCGCCCAAGCCGTGTTCGCCCCGCAGAGTCAGAGCGCCGTGCCGCTCCAGCAGGTGAGCATGACCTGGCTCAGTCCCCAGGCGCTCGACGTGCATTTCACCACGCGGCTGGTGGCCGCGCCCGTTGCCTCCGCTTCGGGCGCGGGCTCGACCCCGGCCGCCGCGGCAGTGGCGCCCGGCACTCCTGCGGAGCTGATCGCCGGCCTAATCCAGTTGCGGCCCGGCGCCCTGCCCACGTTCACGCTGCGCGCCCGGCAGCTTCAAGCCGCCGCCCTGTGGCGGACGCTCGAGCCGCCCACCCAGGGCCTCGCCGCCGGACTGCTGGCGCGCGTCTTTGGCGATCCGGCTCCGGCCTGGGTGCAACAGTTGGCCGCTTCTGGCTCGATCGTGGCGGCCGATGTGGACTGGCACGGGTTCCATGCCGCGATGAACCTGGGCCTGGAGGCCGCGCCCGGTGACTGGCGCCTGACCCGGTTGCAATTGGCGCTGGCCGGCGGCGCATTCCAGGGCACCGGTGCGCTCACCGCCGCCGGTTACCAGATTCGTGGCGCCGTGCCGGCCACCCAGCCGCTGGCGCTCGCGCGGCTGCTGCGCGGCACCGCCTTCGCCGGCCGGTTGGAAGGCGCGCTTGCTGGCTCCGTCAGCCTGCGCCGGCCGGCGGGCTCAAACGCCATCGGCGACGTCAGCGCCACGGGCGAGTTCACCATCCACCACGGTCGCGTCCGTACCGCGAACGGCTGGCGGCCTTTCCGCAGTCTCACGGCGCACTTCGCCCTCAGTCGCGGCCGCGTCCTGCTCACTGCCGTCACCTGCGATGATGCCGACGGACGCTGGACCGGCAGCGGCGCCGCCCGGCTCAAACCCGAGGGCGCCACCTACACCCTGCGCCTGCAGCAGGGCAGCCGGCGCTTGCGCCTGGCCTCGCCGCCGCCGCCGAGGTAACCGCCTGGATGCACCAGGTCCGGCAAGCAGCCGCGCCGGAGCCGATGCGCGGCATAATGGAGTTGCTCTAGCCCGTATACGAAGGTGCGTCATGTCCCCAGAAGGTCGCGCTTCCGACTCGTTCGAAGCCGCCGCCAGGAGAATCGAAGCCGAGTTGAGGGGATGGTTTGCCCGCTTCGAGGCCGACGTGCTGCCGGCGCTGCGCCAGCAGGGAGCGACGGCGGGCAAGGCCGGCGCCGAAGCTGGCAGCCGGGCCCTGCGCCACGCCGCCACCGCCCTGGAAAAACTGGCCGCCCGCCTCGACGCCTCCCGACGCCCGGACCGTTAGTCCGACTCGCCGCACTCAGCTTCCTGGCCGCCGCCGCGGTGCTGACCGGCTGCGGGCACAAGCAACGTCCGCAAGTGCTGCCCCCGGCCCCGCCCATGCCCGCCGGCGTCAGTTGGGGCGCGCCCCTTCCGCCCAACCGCGCGGCCACCACCGAAGCCGCACCCGCTGCGACCGTGCCGCCAGCGGCGGCGCGCACGCCGGCCTTCGCCACGGTCCACTATCCCGCGCCTCCCAGCGCCGGGCTGCCGGTCGACAACTACAGCGCCGACCCCCGCGCCGGCGAAATCTGGGAGACCGGCATCGCCAGCTTCTACGGCCCCCGCGAGCAGGGCAAGGACACCGCCAGCGGCCAGCCCTTCGATTATCACAAAATGACCGCCGCCCACCGCCTGCTGCCGCTCGGCACCAAGATCAAAGTCACCGACCTCAAAACCAATAAATCGGTGGTCGTCACCATCAACGACCGCGGACCGTTCTGGCCCAACCGGCTGCTGGACCTGTCCTGGGGCGCCGCCAAGAAAATCGGCGACGTTGGCCTCGACCCGGTCCGCATCCGCATCGTCAGCGTGCCCGATCCGGTCCCGCCCGGCGTCTACACCGTCATGGTCGGCTGGTTCACCGACAACAGCCAGCTCGAGCGCTGCCAGAAGCTCATGCAGCAGCAACTCCACCAGCCCGTCATCACCCGCCGCTCCGACGAAGGGCGCTGGTTGCGCTACGCCAAAACCACCCACCTCGACATGGCCACCGCCCTCGATGAAGTCCGCAGCCTGCGCGCCGCCCACTACCCCGCCTACCTCGT
>JBOGKJ010000361.1:0-10487 GCA_050745565.1 Terriglobales bacterium
GCAGGACGTTCGGCGGCACGCGCTGCACGTCGGCGCTCCCCCGGTCTTGGCAGGAGCGGCGCACGATCCCGACGACGATATGGTGCTCGCGTGCGCGCTCGCCGGGGGCGCGGATTACCTGGTCACCGGGAATGTCCGCCATTTCCCAAGCAAATTCCACGGCGTGAGGATAGTCCCCTCGCGACAGTTCCTGCTCATCCTCGCTGCTGAAGCGGAGTAGTCGGCAATAGCAGCGAATTCAGGCCCGCCCATCGCGCCGGGCCTTTTTGTTGTGAGGTCGGTGAACCGCGCCCGGAGACGGGGACTCCGGGGACTTGGGGGACTTCGTTCCGGGTACCGACTGGCGGCCAAAGGCTACAGCGACCGCAATTCGGTCGGGCCTGACACGCTATCGCCAATGTTTCGATCCCTTGATCTGGAGTCCCCGGAGTCCCCCAAGTCCCCCGCCGCGGTGCCGATCCCGTACCGTGCGAAAAGGCTCTCAAGCTTGGCGCTCTCAGAATCGGAAATCACGAAGCTGCCGTGGCGTTTCTCGGTCCGGAGCCCAAGCTTCCGGCGGAGCAGGTGGCCGACCCAGTGCGGGGAGATCTTACGGTCCCAGTCGTCCCCCACGCGCTCCGCGAGCGCCACAGCGACGGCCTTCACTGCGACCGGCGTGCCGGGAACGGCATCCGCAGGTCTCTCACGATTTCGAGTACGGTTGCCTCCCGGTCCGTCCCCCGTTCCGACACCAACTCCCGGTGGAACGCTCTTGCGGCTGCAGAGAGCCGTCCACGCGCTTCTTCGTCTTCGATCAAGGAGAGCAACGGCAGGAAGACTTGGGCGAGCCTGGGTCCGATCTCGCGATCCAGGAGTTCCGGCCTTACGGCAAGGCTGCCGACATTGCGCAGCCGGTACATGAGCAGCCGGTTGCGGATCGCAAGCGACTCCTCGCGGTAGGTCTCGGAGAGGTTCAACGGAATGTCCGTGCGGAGGTTCCGCCCGCCGGTGCCTTCGGTGAGGCAGCGGCTTTCGAGCGCCCGGTCCTCGAAATACCCGCGGGTGGCGACGAGCTTCGGGCCGAAGACCGAGAATGCCCTGGGACTGAACTCCTTGCCCGTCTTCGCCTCCGAGCGCAGCACGGGGAAACCGCGGGCGTTCCCGTTGTTCAGAATTTTCACGATCTCGGTCTTTTCGTCCGAGAACCGGAAGTCGCCCTCGTCGACCAGGAGGGTGCCCCGGAACTCGTCGAGGATGCGGAAGAGCGGCGAGACGGTCGAGGCACCGCTCGCGAAGACGGGCTTGTAGCAGAGCGATCCCGCCGTAAGCAGGAAGCGCGTCTTGCCGGTACCGGCGTCGCCCCTCAGCCGGAGGTAGGGCAGCTCGTTGAAGGCGTCATAGACCCAGGTAAACAGCACATAGCATGCGGCGATCTCCTCAAACTCGGGCGAGACGTCGACGTAGGCGTGGATGAAAGCCCGAATGCGGGCCAGGAGATCGGCCTGCGAACCGTACTCCTCGGCGGCGGAAGGCAGCAATACGACTTCGGGGGCCAGGAGGTTGTTCTTGGGCGAATACGGTATGAGGCGGTCGCCGTTCAGGATAAATGAGGGCTCGTAGCGGACCGGGTCGGCGCCTTTCGCGATACAGAAGAGCGTCCTGCGCTCCGGGGGCGGTAGATGGTCTCGATGATTGTGCCGTCGTCCAGACGGGCGGAAACCATGGGCACCGGGCGCGGCTTGGGGACGCCGCCGGCCTCATGCTGCGGCTTCTCCATCGTGGGTTTCGTTTACCGCCTTGCGCACGACATCGCAGGCCGCCGCGAAGTTGATGCTTCGCATCCGCATGAGGAACGTAAAGACGTCACCGTGGGCCCGGCACCCGAAGCAATGGAAGGTCTGGGTGGCGGTGAAGACCACGAACGACGGCGTATCGTCGTCATGAAACGGGCAGCGGGCGACGTAGTTGCCGCCCTGGACGATGAGGGACAAGTAGCCGCTCACCCAGTCCTCGATCCGCGTGGCCGCCTTGAGTCGCGAGGCCTCGGTGGGCACGTAGGCTCGGGTGCGTCCCGGCATCCTTGCACCCGGCCCGGATCGTTCGGCTTCGGAGAGGGGCCGCGCCTGCGCAATGAGCGCCTCAAACTCATCGGTCGTGCGCCCCAGGCGCACGAAGAAGTCGGTCACGTCTCCGCCGTCCCCGACGTCCGCCGGCAGAGTGACGAGGCGCGTTTCCGGTAGCAGCCAGGCGATCCGGCGCGATCCCGCCTCGCCCGTTGCATCCGAAGCAAATCAAAACTTCGCGGAACCGCCGCAGGGCATCGGCCCATTCCCGCCGGAAGGTCAGCGTGCCCGCCGTCGAGGTGACGGCGGCGAAGCCGCGGCTTTCGAGCGCCAGGCGGTCGAACTCACCTTCGCAGACGACGATCCGGCGGGCCAAGATTCCACGGCTGCGGTTTCACGACCTGCGGCATACGTTCGCAACCCGGCTCGTTGGCTACGGGGTGGATTTATTGACCGTGAACGAGCTTTTAGGGCACTCTAGTATTGCAATGACGATGCGCTACGCCCACTCGAGCGAAGTGAACATGCGGAATGCCGTCGCCCTGCTTGCGGGGTCGGATGGACACCGGATGGACACCAAGCGGATCGAGCCGCATTCGCGCAGCGCACAAGTCGTTCGTTAGCAATGCGGTGAGTGTAGCTCAGCTTGGTAGAGCGCTGGATTGTGGCTCCAGTGGCCGAGGGTTCGAATCCCTCCACTCACCCCAACCCTTTCGAAATGGGGCTCCGCTTTGCCTTCATTCCGGGCCGTCACATAAGCGCCAAGACCAGCTTCAGCCCGGCGGCGCGCACGCGCACGGACGCGCAGTTCGGCGCCACCCAGTCGGCGCCCGCCCGGTGCAGGTCGGCTTCCGGGAAGGTCGTCGTCAAGGCCAGCACGCGCGCGCCGGCGGCCTTGCCGGCGCGCACGCCGGCGGGGACGTCCTCGATGACGAGGCACGCCGCCGGCGGCGCCCCGAGGCGCGCCGCGCCCATCAGAAAGGCATCGGGGGCGGGCTTGCCCCGCGCGACATCGTCGGCAGTCACCAGCTGGGGCGGCTGCGGCAGGCCGCCGGCGGCGATGCGAACGCGGGCCAGTGGCGCGGTGCACGAGGTCACTATCGCCCAGCGGTCGCGGGGCAGCGCTTCGAGCAAATCGCGGGCGCCCGGAAGTGGGCGGATGTCCATGACGTCAGCCATTTCGCGGCGTTCCACCTCGCGGTTCACGGCGGCGTGATCGGCGCCCGGCAGGTATTCGCGCACGGTCGCGAGGCTGGGCCGGCCGTGCGCCCGGGCGACGACTTCGGCGGGGTCGAACCCGTGTTCGAGCGCCCAGTCACGCCAGACGCGCGCCACCGCCGGAGTCGAATCAATCAATACGCCATCCATGTCGAACAGCACGGCCTCGACGCGGATCACCGTCTCGGGCATCGGCTCCAGCGTCACGACTCCAGGCCGCCGGCGAGGCGAATCAGCTCGGGCAGCGCTCGCCCCAGTCCGGCGTCCGCCTGGCCCAAGGCGAAATATAGCTGACGGTAGAGCGGATAAATTTGATCGTAGACGGCCTGGGCGGCGGGTTCGGGGGTGAATACCTGGTGGGGCGGACATAGCGCCTGCTGCGCGTCCTCGAGGGTCGTGAACGTTCCGGCGGCGAGATGGGCAAAAATTCCAGCGCCCAAACTGGTGATGGGACGCTGCGGGACGAGCACCGGACGTCCCAGCACGTTGGCATAGACCTGATTCAGCACCGGGTTCTGCTGCGGAATGCCGCCGGCGTGGATCACGCGCTGGAATGCGGCGCCGCGGTCGGCCATCCGCTCCAGAATCAAGCGGGTGTGCAGCGCGGTGCCTTCGATCGCGGCAAACAGCTCGTCCTGGGCGGTGTGATGCAACCGCCAACCCAGCGTCACGCCGCCGAGGTTGTGGTTGACCAGCACGGTGCGGTCGCCGTTGTCCCAACTCAGGCGCAGCAGGCCGGTCTGGCCCGCGCGATAGCGCTCCAGGCCCTGGCTCAGCGCCTGCACGGTGACGCCGGCGCGGCGGGCAATAGCGTCAAAAATGTCGCCGGTGGCGGAGAGACCCGCCTCGACGCCGGAATAGCGCGGATGCACGCTGCCGCGCACGACGCCGCACACTCCGGGTATCAACGCCGGCTCGCGCGCAATGCCGATCATGCAGGTCGAGGTTCCGATGACGTTGACCATGTCGTCGAGCATGGCGCCGGCGCCGATCGCGTCCCAGTGCGCGTCAAACGCCCCGACCGGAATGGGGATGCCGGCGCGCAGGCCCAGGCGCTCCGCCCACGCCGGGCAGAGATGTCCCGCCAGGGCGTCGCTCGTGGCCGGCTCCGGGCCCAGCCGGGCGCGCATGCCGCCGAGCAATGGGTCCACCCCGGCCCAGAAGTCCTCCGGCGGCAGGCCGCCCAGTTGCGCGTTCCACATCCATTTGTGCCCCATGGCGCAGGCGCTGCGGCGCGCCTCGGCGGGCAAGCGCACGCCGGCGAGCGTGGCGGCGATGAAATCACAATGCTCGAACGCGCTGGCGCATTGCGGCCGCAGGTTGGGATTATGGCGCACCCAGTGCAGCAGCTTGGCCCATCCCCACTCGGCCGAGTACACCCCGCCGCACCAGTCGAGCGCCGGCAAGCCCACGGCGCGGGCGCGCGCGGTGATTTCCGCGGCTTCGCCCTTGGCGCGATGGTCGCACCAAAGATAATATTCGCCGAGCGGCTGCATGGCGGCGTCCACGGGAATCACCGAGGAGCCGGTGGTGTCGAGCGCGATGGCGGCGACCGCCTTGCCGGCCACGCCGGCCTGCCGCAGCGCCGCGCGGGTGGCGCGCTCGAGCGCCGCCAGATGATCGGCGTGGGATTGGGTGGCGAGGTCGGGCTCGTCCCGGCTGCGACGGAGCGGAATGGCTTCGACGGCGGCGCCCACCACGCCGGCCGGCACGCCCGCGCCGCCGCCCTCGACCAGCGCGACCCGCACGCTCAGCGTTCCGAAATCCACGCCTGCTACTAGCATTGCCCGTGCACGTGCATGGACCAGCCCAGATAGCGGGCGGCCTCGGCGATCATGGCCGCGACCTGGGAGAGATTGGCGGCCACGTGGTGCTCGAAGCCCTCGCGGCAGATATAGTGCAACAGCGTCTGCAGCGCCGGAATTTCGACCACGCCCGCGCCGCCGAAGGTCTCAAGCGGGTCGGCCGTGAATCGGCCTTCGCCCACGTAGGCGCGGATGCCGCCGGCGGTGTCGTCGGTCGAGACCCGGCAAAAGGTCATGGGGCCGGGTTTGACCTGACCCACGATGGTGCCGTAGGTGTTCTCGCGACCGACGGTCGAGGCGATGATCTCCTGCAGGTCCATGCGCGAAGTCCCGAAGAAGTGCTTGGGAAGATTGCTGCAGTGAAAGCAGACGGCCTTGTCGGGATGGCCGCCGTAATTGTTGTTCCAGTCGAGCAGGGCGCTGGGCGTGCTCGAGGCGAGCCGGAGCGCGTGCATGGCGATGACCCCGCAGACGTCCACTTCGCAGGCGCTCGACAGCAGGCCGTCGCTCATCATGCTCATCACCGTGCAGGGGACGACGCCGAGGTTTTCCTCGATGGACGTCCAGCATTGCACCGCGCTTACCTCGACCGCGGCCTGCTGCATCCAGGCGTCCACCACGGCGCCGAGTTTGGCCATCTTGAGCAATGCGGCGGGCGGCACGCCGGCAGTGGCTACATACGCCTGGATGGCCCGCAACTTGGCTTGCACGCCGTCATCGCCGTCGGGCAGGCGCGCAATGCGCCCCAGGACCTCGCTCAAATCGAGCGTCTCAACCGAAATGCCGTGGGCCTCGAGAATTTTCTCGCTGTAACGCACGGTGTTGAACGCCGCCGGCCGCGCGCCAATGCTGCCCACGCGCAATCGGCGCAGGCCGCCGACGACGCGGCACACGCCGGTGAACCAGGCGAGGTCGGCGGCAAACGCCGCGTCATCGGGCGCGACCGTATGGGTGCGGGTTAGCGAATAAGCGACGCCATATTGACGGAGGTTATTGCACACCGACATCTTGCCGCAGAAACTATCACGGCGGGCGCTGATTCCCATGGCGGCGGGCATGTCCGGCGTGGCCTGCACCAGCACCGGCACTCGCAATCCGGCGAGCCGGATGGTGTCGGCGATGGCGCGCTCGTCGCCGAAGTTGGGCAGCGTGACGATCAGGCCGGCGAGCGTGTCCTGATGCTCGCGAAAACGCGCCGCGCAGCGCTGGGCTTCCCCGTAGCTTTCAACTGCGCCGTAGCGCGTCTCCTCAGGCGTCACCGCGACCACGTCGAGCCCGGCGGCGGCGAGCGCCGCCAGCATGTCACGCCGCCCGCTTTCCACCAGGTGCCCGGGGAAAAAACCACGGTTCCCAACAATAAGCCCAACCTTCATACGTTCGCCATGCACCATACGCTCAGCTCTCTGCCCTTTCCCCTTTTCCCTTTTCCCTTTGTTCTTTGCTCCCTGCTCTTTGCTCTTTCCCCCTTTCCCTTTTCCCTTTGCTTCACCCCCTAGCGCTCCTGCCCGTAGTACCGCCCCTTGCCATGCTTGCGGCTAAAATGCTTCTCGTGCAGCGCCTCGGCGAGCGGCACCGCCTCCGGCTGCAGCGCCAAGGTCTGATACGCCATCCGGGCGATGGCCTCGAGCGCGACAGCGTGGTGCGCCGCCTGGGCGGCATCGCGGCCCCAGCAGAACGGACCGTGATCGCGCACGAGTACGCCGGGGATGTGCTCCGGGTCCAGGCCGGCGAGCGCGCGACAGATCGCGGCGCCGGTTTCGGCTTCGTAGCCGGCCGCAATCGCGTCGGCCCGAAGCGCATCGGTTACGGGCACGTTGCCGTGAAAGTAATCGGCGTGCGTGGTGCCGAAGCAGGGGATGGGCCGGCCGGCCTGCGCCCAACTGGTGGCATACATGGAATGCGTGTGCGCCACGCCGCCAATCGCGGGGAAGTTGCGATAAAGGCACAGATGCGTCGGCAAGTCGCTCGAGGGCCGCAGCGCGCCTTCGACCACGCGGCCTTCCAGATCGGTCAACACCATGTCCTCCGGGCGCAGCCGGTCGTAGGCCACGCCGCTGGGTTTGATGGCGACCAACCCGGACTCGCGGTCCACGCCGCTGGCATTGCCAAAGGTGTAGAGCACCACCCCCTGGCGCACCAGCTCCAGGTTGGCCTCGAGCACCGCCTCGCGCAAACTCAGCAGCCGGCGATTCCGCGCCACAGCGACCCGGGGGCTTCGCCCCCCGCCTTTGGAGCGTCTGCTCCCCCTGCCGCCGCTGGCTGTTTTGACCTGCTTCGGGTGCGTCATGCCCCGCGACCGAAGCTGGGCTGGTTCATTTTCCAGTACACGGCATAGCGCTCGCCGAGAATCTGGTGCAGCGGGATCAGCGCGGTGGGGCTCGCCTGACCGACGGTCTCGAACTCCAGCCCCGAGCCCTTTTTGATCCAGGCCGCATCCTCGGCCCGGGCGCCGCGCGGCAGCGTGATCGTGGCGCTGCCCTGGGGGCGTCCGCGTGGCGCCACGATTGTGCCGCCGGTGTCCACGTCGTACTGCATGGCTTCGGTCAGACCGTCCGAACCGAGACGCGCGCCCAGCACCAGCGGACCGTACATCGCCGCCTGCTGCGTCTCGTCGCCCTTGAGCGCCACGGCGCGCAACTTCATGGGGAGCTTCAGCGCGATGGTGTCGCCGTCATGCCAGGTGCGATCGAGCGTCAGGTAGCTGCCCGGGTTCGAAAACACCGGCAGGGACTGGCCGTTCACCGCGACCGAGCCGCCCTCGGTGACCCACGACGGTATCCGCAGATTCACCGCCAGTGCCAGCGGCTGCGAGGCGCGCACGGTCAGAGTGGTGCCCTCCTCCTCGGGAAAGCGCGTGGTCTGGCGCAGGCCGAAGCTGCGCTCCTTCCAGTTGAGTTCGCTCGGAATGAACAGGTTCACCATCACCGACCGGCCATCGCGGCCCCGCCAGTAGATGCTGTCGCCGAATTTCGAGAACTCCTCCGCGCCGGTGCCGTCGCAGCACCAGAAGGAGTTCGTCTTGGAGCTGAAGTACTTCCACCAGCCGGTTTGCAGCGGGAAGTAGTACATCTTGCCGCCGTCGCCGGGATGCTCGGTGCCCAGACGCGAATTCCACAGCGTGCGCTCGTAATAGTCGAAATAGCGCGGATCGGCGGTCCACTGATAGAGATGGCGCGTGAGCTTCAGCATGTTATAGCCGCAGCAGCACTCCTGCGAGCTGCGGCTCAGGGCGTGGCCCAACTGCCCCGGATCGGTGCCCCAGCCTTCGCCGTTGCTGGTGCCGCCGGGAGCGTAGCTGCGCTCCTCCACCACCTCGTGCCAGAAATAGTTGGCGATCTCGTGGTATTTCGGGTCGCCGGTCAGCTCGTACTTGCGCGCGGCCGCGATCACCTGCGGGATATGGGTGTTGACATGCAGGCCCTTGAGCGCGTCGCGATGCGCCGCCAGCGGCTCGAGAAACACGGTCTTCTCAAAGCGCTGCGCCGTGGCCGCGTAGCTGTAGTTGCCGGTGATCGCGGCCAGGTTCCACAAGGATTCCGCCATGCCGCCAAATTCCGTGCGCAGGATGCGCTGCATCTGCGCGTCGCCCATGCCGGTGACCCAGTGACCGGTCCAGCGCGCCAGGCCCTCGGCGACCTCGAGCGCCTGCTGGTTGCCGCAGTAGGTATACATGTCGAGGTTGCCGGCCATGATCTTGTGCAACGTGTAGAACGGCGCCCAGACCTGTTTGTCGTTCGCCAGCCGGTCGAAGAACTCTTCGGGAAAGGCGCTGATGTAGCCATTCTTGTTGGCCTTTTGGCAGGCGGCCAGCTCCGCCACAATGGCATCGCCCTGCTGCTTAATCCGGGAGTTGCCGGTCGAGGCATACATCAGACCGGTGGCGGATAGATAGTGCCCCGTGAAGTGACCGCGCAGTTCGGTCGTCGGCGACTCCCAGCCGCCCAGCGGCTGAGCCGAACTGGGCAGGCCGGCGGTGACGCGGAACATGTGGACGAGGTGCTCGGCCGGCAGCGACTCCAGGTAATCCTGATTGACCTGGGCCGACTGCAGGAACGGCGAGTCCAGCACCCGCACCTGCTCGAGCGGAAACGGCTCCGCCAACATGGGGATGCGCTCCGTCATGGGCCCGCGGCGGCGCGACTGGACCCGGGCCGCGGCCGAGGGCAGCGCGGCGACGGCGGGCAGGCAGGCGGCGGCGGTTGAGGCGCCGGCGAGGAAATGGCGACGGGTGAGCAAAGGCATGGGACCTCCGGGGCCTGGATTCTTTATCCGCGCCCGCCGCCAGCCTACCACAGCTCTGGCCCGCGGCGCAGCCCTTCGCCGATGGTGTGTCAACGCGCGCCGTCCCCAGCCCACCCGTAAGGGCGGATTGCGTCAGGGTCACAAAAAAGCCATGGTTTCATGGGTGGCGCTGCGTCATAGCACCGCGTCAAAACCTTGAGAGGGTGCAGATGAGCACGAACCAGGCAGTCCTACCGCCTCCCATGGCGCCGCCGGCACGGACTCCGGAGAGAACGGAAACGCCCCCAGTGAAGCCGCAAGATCATTGGGAGTACAGTCAGTCGCGAGGAATCATGACCCACGTCGCCGCCGACGGCACGCGGAAGCTGGCGGGAATCGGCTACTCGGGAGTCGACTCGGCCCTCGACGATCCTGTCGCCCAGGATGAAAGCAGTGCGGGCCCAATTCCGCGGGGGCATTGGATCATTGGGCGGCAACAGAGTCACCAGCTCGCTAACGGCAAACATCTCATCGCGGCGATGCGGCCTTCACCCGCGGCCGGCAATGCCACGAAACGTACGAATTTCTGGATTCATGGTGACACGGCCGCTCACAATCACACGGCCTCTGAAGGTTGCATTATTCTGCCGCGCGATGTCCGCGACGTCATCGCCGCGAGCGGCGACACGCAACTGCAGGTTGTGCATCCGTGACCCTTGCGCTTGTTTGGCTATTGCTTCTGTGGGGTCCACGCGGCTCAGGCCAGCAGCTGCCCTACAAGGTGAACGGCCGCAAGGTGTGGGAGGTCCAGCCCAGTGGCACCACGACGGTGCGGACGTCCTTGGGGAAAACGCCGCTCGTGGTTGCGATTCATACCTGGCAAATGCAACCGCAGGGGGCGCGGCCTGCCGGCCCGTACGCGTATCCCGCATGCATCGGCGCTGCATGCAGCATCACGGAATGGATCCGCGTCCGCCTCGGCGGCAAGTCGCTCTGGGTGGGCCCCTACCAAATTGCCGGACTGGCCAACATCCACTATCTGGCAATCGGCGGATCGCCGGCACGACTGGAGCTAATCCTCGTCGGCGATGACGCTGCCGAATCGTATGATGCCCACCTGATCTTCAACAATGAGCACGTAATCGAGCGCGTACTCTACGCCGGCATCGACCTGAGTCATCCCTTCGAAGTCAGCCACTTC
>JBOGKJ010000362.1:0-58743 GCA_050745565.1 Terriglobales bacterium
ACGCATAGCGCCGCGTTGACCGCGCCACCACTCACGCGGCCGCGCTTCCACCGTCTCCCGCCCATCTCGTGCCCGCCATCTCCCGCCGGGGGACCCTCCGCCCCTTCTGCCGCGCACGCTCCTAGCCCGCGTTTCTCACACGTGGCGGCGGGCCGGCCGGCGGCCGGCCGGCGGGTCAGGCCACCCGCCCCATCACTGGGGCTCGACCCTGACCGGCGTGCGGGCCGCCGGCCCGCGCCCTGCGCTTTCCGGCCCACTATCGCAGCTCCGCACTCGAGTTCAGTGTGCCGGGCTACAGCGCGGCGCCGGCGCCAGCCGGTCATTTGCCCCCGGGTTCCCGCATGGGCCGTCGCGCCACGGCGTAGAGCGAGCCGCACAGAAGGGCGAACAGCAGCACCGCCCACAAGTTGTTCCCCGCCCAGGCGGCGCCCAGGAGGCGGGGGCCAATAGCAAACGCGCCGTGGACTATGCGCCCGGTGGCCTCGAGATAGGAGATGGCCGCCGCCACCAGCCCGAACACCGCCGCGCCGGCAATCAACCCGCTGGAGTAGAGCGCGCCGCTGCTGGTGTCGCCCTCCTCGCGCGCGCCGCGCCGCTCGGCCAACCAGCGCAGTGCCCCACCCACAAAGATGGTGGCCGTGGTTCCGATGCCGAGGTAGCTGCCCACCGCGAACGCCAGCGAGCGCACCCCGAGCAGCTCGACCGCGATCACGATGAATACGCCGATCAGTATTAGCGCCCAGGGGAGTTGGTGGCTCAGCAGGCCGTTGATGATGGTGGCCATCAGGCGCGCCTGCGGCGCCGCCACCTGCTCGCTGCCGATGCCCTGCACCCACTGAATCTCGACCTTGCCATTGGTGGGGTTGTACAGATACTTGCCGTCGGGAATGGTGTGGGACCCGATCACGTTCAGCTCCCAGTACTCGCGCCGGGCGGTCTGCTGCAGCACTCCGGCGGGCAGCCGATATTTCAGGTTTTCGATGCTCACCCCTTGCACGCTGGTCACGCCCGTGTGCGCCTCGGTCGCCAGCGCGGGCAGCGCAATGATCTGAGGCTGATAGGTGGCATAGGCGACGTTCAAAAACGGCACCGTGTAGCCGACCACGATCACCGACGCCACCACGCCAATCATCAGCGTGACCTGCTGCTTCCAGGGCGTGGCGCCCACCAGGAAGCCGGTTTTCAAGTCCTGTGAAGTCGCGCCGGCGACGGCGGCGGCAATCGCCACCGCCCCACCCACGCTGAGCGCCAGGGCGGCGTACATGTGGCCGCTCCAGCCGGCGGCGAGGAAAAACAGGCAGGTCACCACCAGGGTGGCAATCGTCATGCCTGAAACGGGATTGCTGGAGTTGCCGATCAGGCCGACGATCCGACTGGAGACGGTGACAAAGAAAAACCCGAACAAGACCACCAGCACGGCGCTGAGCACATTGGAAAACCAGGCCGCTCCCGGGTTGTAGCGAAATTCCAGGATCGCCCACATCAGCAGCCCGAGCACCAGCGCGCCGGCGGGCACGGTCCAGCCCGGCAGGTCGCGTTCGGTGCGCTCCACCGTCAGCCGGCGGCGGCCGCCGGGGCCGCTCCTGTCGCGCGCGCCGCCGCGGAAGGCGCGCACGATCGTCGGCAGCGTCCGCAACAGCGTGATCAGCCCGGCGGCGGCGACCGCGCCGGCGCCGATGGGTCGGATGTAGGCGCTCCATAGCTGGTCGGCGGTCATTTGCGCGACCGGAATGGTGGAGGGATAAATGGCGCCGCTGAAATGGCTGCCAAAGAACTTGATTGCCGGTGCGATGACCAGCCATGACACCACGCCGCCAGCAAACATGGTGCCGGCGATTTTCGGGCCAATGATGTAGCCCACGCCCAGGTACTCGGGGGTGACGTCCGCGCGCAGGCTGGCGCCGGGCAGCCAGCGCGGATCATAGTTCGCCGTCCCCTTCCAGAACTTAAGCGAGTCCATCAGAAGCTTGTAGACGCCGCCTACCGCCAACCCCCAGAACACGCGTCCGGCGAAATTGCCGCCCTTTTCGCCGGCCTGCAGCACGTCGGCGCAGGCGGCCCCCTCCGGATAGGGCAGCGTTCCATGCTCCTCGACGATCAGGTAGCGGCGCAGCGGGATCATGAACAGGATCCCCAGCCATCCACCCACCATCGTCAGCAGAAATATGCGTGAGTACTCCAGCGGGAAGCCCAGGAAAATCATCGCCGGCAGGGTGAAGATCACCCCTGCCGCCACCGACTCGCCCGCCGAGCCGGTGGTTTGCACGATATTGTTTTCCAGGATGCTGGAGTGGCCCCACTGCTTGAAGATGCTGATCGTCAGCACCGCGATGGGGATTGAGGCCGATACCGTCAGCCCGGCCCGCAACCCGAGATAGGTCGAGACCGCCCCGAACAAAATGCCGAAGCCGACGCCCAGTACGACAGCGCGCAGCGTGAACTCCGGCATCACCGTCGTGCTGCTGACGAAAGGGCGGAACGTGTTGCCGGTTGAAGTTGAAGATGACTCAGGAGGCGGCGAAACCGGGGGCGAACTCATTGGGGCTCAAAGTAGCACGATCCCACGGCGGGCGCAAAAGGGCATTCGTCGTTGTAGTGACACGCCAGTTACAGCATTTCGCCGAGGAGGGTGGGGGGCCTGAGGTGAAGACGCGAAGAAGAACCAAAAGTGGATCCGCCAGGGTGCAGAGGTTCGGCACTCCAAAGGGTGAACGCCCCAAACTGAGGCAGCAGGGAAAGCTGGCCGTTTTTAGTGGGAAAACCCGAGGCCAGCGCCCTGGCGCTATGTGGAAAACGAAAAAACCCCTTGAAACAACTGCTGAAGCCGCGCTCGCGAAACGTGCGCCGCCGCAACCTCGGTGCAAGATGCTAATTCAATTGGACTTACCAGGCATGCCTTGAGGCCGTGCCGGGTCGCGGCTCACTGCGGCGCGGGGGTTGAGGCGGGCCCACGGCAGTGTCATTTTTCACGTGTTTTCCACAGTTTTACCGGGTTGGCTCTGGCAATTTGCGGACCTAACATTGCCTGGCGTGGGCCCCGGCGGGGTTTACCGCGATTGGGCGCGTCCTCGACGCGGTTGGCGGCCGGGAGCCCATGCCCGGCGCGGCCGCCCTTTTCTGGACGCCCTCGTCGTTGCTCCCACCCCAAGGCGCAACCGCCTTGGGGACCCCGGGGGTCGGGCTGCGGCCGAAATGCGCTTGGCGGCAACGCGCGCCCGCTCTGCTCGGGGAACGCGCCACTGGCGCTTTCACCCCGTTGGAATTCCGCGGCCCTTCGCACCGATTTTGCCCGCAGTGCAAACGGCGCGACTCCCGCGATCTGCCGGAGCGGCAGGTCACCGCAGTCACCGCTTCCGGGCCGCCAGGAACGGCCCCAGGCTGGCCAGCAGCGATTGCGGTACGCGGGCCAGCAACTCAACCTCGTCGGCGGCGTGGTGCTGGTGCAGGATTTGCCCACGCTCGTGCAGGACATGGAGCCAGCGCCCGGCCGGGTGGGGAATCCGCAACTGGACCTCGGCGAGCGTCCCCAGGCTCAATTGGCGATCGAGGGTGGCCAGCAACTGGTCCAGCCCGGCGCCGGTTGCGGCACTGACCAGAAGGGGGTTGGCGCCCTCGGTCGCGGCCGGCGGCTGGGCGTCGCCAAGCCGGTCGGCCTTATTCCAAATCTGGACCTGGGGGGTGTCGGCCACGCCGAGTTCGCGCAGCACCTGCTGCACCTGCTGTAGTTGGCGCTCGCGCTGTGGCGCGGTGGCATCGGCGACGACGGCCAGCAGGCTGGCCCGGGTGACCTCTTCCAGGGTGGCGCGGAAAGCGTTGACCAGGCCGGGCGGGAGGTCGCGCACGAAGCCCACCGTGTCGGACAGCAGCACGTTGCGCCGGGACGGCAGGCGGAGGCTGCGGAGGGTGGGGTCAAGGGTGGCGAACATGCGCGGCGAGGTCAGCACAGTGGCGCCGGTCAGGCGGTTGAAGAGCGTACTTTTGCCGGCGTTGGTGTAGCCCACCAGCGCAATCACCGGCAGCGGCACGCTGGCGCGGCGCTGGCGCTGCTGATCGCGCTGGCGGCGGATGCGCTCCATGGAGCGGCGCAGGGTGGCGATGCGCTGACGGATGCGTCGGCGGTCGGTTTCCAGTTGGGTTTCGCCGGGGCCGCGGGTACCGATACCGCCGCCCAGGCGCGAGAGCGCCGTGCCCCGGCCGGCAAGCCGCGGGAGGAGGTAGTCCAACTGCGCCAACTCGACCTGGAGCTGGCCCTCGCGCGAGCGGGCGTGGCGGGCGAAGATATCGAGAATGAGTTGGGTGCGGGCCAGAACGCGCACCCCGATGGCCTGCTCGAGATTGCGTTGCTGGGTGGGAGAGAGGTCGTTGTCGAAGATGACGAGGTCCACGCCCCGGGCGGCGGCCTCCAGTTCCTCCAGCTTGCCCTTGCCGATCAGCGTGGCCGGATCGGCATGGGCGCGGCGCTGACTCAGTTCGCCAGCGACGTGGGCGCCGGCGCTTTCGGTCAATTGGCGCAATTCGGCGAGTTGCGCGCTGGCGGCGGGGGCAAAATCGAGGGCGCCGCTGGCGGCAGCCGCTCGCGCGCCGGGCGCGGGGGCGGCGCCGAGTTGGACGGCCACCAGGAAAGCGGTTTCCATATCCGGCGCGCCGCCCTTTAGGCGCCCTCGGCCTTCTCCTCGGCCTGCTCCTCGGCCTGCTCCTGCTCATGGGGCGGAACGACCGCCTGGGCGGCCTCGCGCGGCCGTGGGCTGGAGAAATGGCGCTCGCCCAAAGGCGAGCGCTGCAGCACCACGGTCGAAATGGCGTGCTTGAAAATCATCTGCTCCTGACTGCCCGCTTCCAGCACCAGACAATACTTGTCGAAACTGCGGATGCGGCCCGAGAGCTTGACGCCACTCAGCAAGTAAATGGTGAGGGGCAATTTTTCTTTTCTGGCGTTGTTCAGGAACGAGTCCTGGATATTTTGCGCCGGTTTGTCCATCGTATTGCCTCCAGAGATAATTCTAAGAGCAATTAGCCATTAGCCATTAGCAATTAGCGAGGAAGGCTCGGGCGCGGGCATGATCCGCCAAAGTGTGCGCGACGCACGGAGCAGCGGGCCCCCACAGCCGACTCGACTCAGTGGGGGCCGGTGATGACCGGGCTGACGGCCGGCAACACCGTCCAGCGGTAGGAGCGGGTCGCGGTTTGACCTTGCGAGTCGGTGGCCTTGATCGTGAAGGCGTAGGTGCCCTGGGCTGAGGCTCCAGGCACGCCGGCCAGCGTACCGTTGGGGTCGAGCGTGACGCCGGGCGGAAGGTTGCCGGTCTGCAGGCTGAAGCTGTAGGGCGCGTTGCCGAAGTTGGCGGTCAGAATCGCATTATAGGTTTGCCCCACCTGACCCGGCGCAAGCCCGGTGGTGGTGATCGCCATGGTGGCGCCAGTGAAGATCACTAGATTGAAGCTCTGGGTGGCCTGGAGGCCGTTGGCGTCCTGCACCAGCAGGGTGAAGTCATAGGAGCCGGCCGAGGCCGAGCCCGGCACGCCGGAAATCTGTCCGATCGGGTTGATCGTCAACCCGGCCGGCAGACTGCCGCCGACCAGGCTGAAGTTGAATGGCGAGGCTCCGCCCTGGATGCCCATTTGCTGCAAGTAGCCCTGGCCTTCGACGCCGGAGGGCAGTACCAAGGGCGAAATTGCGAACGGATTCACCACCAGCGTGAACGGCTCGACCACGCGGAGCCCGTCGGCATCGGTTTCCTGCACGCTGAAGTTGTACACGCCGGCTTGAGTGGGCGTGCCGGTCAGATCCCAGCCCACCGTGGTGGCGACGCTCTGAACCGCGTTGATTCCCGGCGGCAGCGTGCCGTTCACCACCACCGGCGTATAGGGGCCGGTGCCGTTGGCCATGGTGATGGTCGCGGTGTAAGCCACGCCCACGGTGGCCGGCAACAGTTGGCGGCTGGCGGCCTGCAGGGCGGCCACGGTGATGGTGACTGGCAGCCGGGCAGTGAGAGTGGGCACGGAGCTGTCGGTGACCTGGATGGTCGCGGTCACGACCGCGGCATTGGCGGGCGTGCCGCTGACCACACCGGCCGAGGACAGCGAAAGTCCGGTGGGCAGCGCACTGCCAACGACCGAGAAGGTATAGGGCGAGGTGCCGTTGACGGCGGTCAGAGTCAGCGAATAAGGCTCGCCCACCGTGGCCAGCGGCACCGCGGCGGGCGGCACCACGGCCAGGTGCTGGTTCACGGTCATGGTGATGGTCTGCTGGGTGGCATTGCCGGCGTTGTCGTCCACCTCAAAGGTCACATCCACCGCGCCGGCCACCAGCGGCGTGCCGCTGATCACCCCGGTGGCACCATCGAGTTGGAGGCCGTCCGGCAGCGGGTTCGAGTTGGTCGCCAGATTAAAGGTGAGCCTGTCGCCGCCGAGCGCGCCGTTGATCGCGGTAATCGAGGCGTCGTAGGGGATGTTGACGTTGCCGTCCGGCAGCGACGAGGTGAGGATGGTGAGCTGATTGCCTGGCGTATCCTGCACCACCCACAAACCGGAATTGATGTCGCTGGCGAGAATGTAATGCTGGCCGCCGGTGTTGTAGGCGGCCACGCCGTAAACCATCGCCTTGGGCGGGTTGTCCACCGCCAGATTGGCGCCGTTGGGATCGGGCGAGTCCGGGGGCACGAACGAGCCCAGCAGCACGGGCGGGTTGACGGAGGTTATGTCGAGGTCCACCACACCGCCAGAGAACCAGGCGACGTAGGCGTGCGGATCGGCCGTGTTGCCGTTCCAAGCGATGCGATTGGCGGTATAGATGCCGTTGTCGGGCGCGGGATCGGAGAGCGCCTGCGGGATGTCAAAAAAGTTAGCGATGGTCGAAGTGGACGGCGTGGGCAAATCATAGGTGCGCAGATAGCCCCAGCCGGAATCGTTGCTCAACGGCACCGCCGAGCCCGCACCGCAGACCACGTCCACCGAGGGGTTGAGCGGCAGGTTGGAGACGCCGTCGCCGCTGGGAGGCGCGATGGCGGAGGCGCACACCTGGTCGGCAATCAGCAGTTCCGTGTCGCCCATCACCGGCAGCGCCTGGTTGGTGTTGCCCTCGGGGCTGGAGGGAGTCGAGGTGGTGGCCAGCGAGCTGAGCGGATAGCTGATGTGGTTAACCAGCACCGCCGGGTTGAAGCTGCGCACCGCGGTGGGATCGCTGACGTCGAGCACCACCACGCCCTCGTCCCAGTAGCTCAGGTAGGCCAGCTTGTGGTCGGAGGAAAGCTGGATCGAGCTCAGGAACACGCGCTGGTCGGTGCCCTGCACCGCCTGCGGCAGCCGCGTGCCAGTGGCCGCCAGTACGCCCCAGTTGCTCACCTCGCGCGGCAGCGACGGGTCGGTGACGTCGACAATGCGCAAGTCACCTTCACCGCCAGCCGCCTCCGAACCCGGCACCGCCGCCAGCGCATAAATTTTGTCCTGGCTGTGATCCACGATTCCGAACGCGTTGACGGGCCCGGGGACGGCGACGATGGCCACATCGCCGACACCCTGGCCGCCCGAACTCCAGGTGCCGAGCGCCACCGGCTGCGTCGGGTTGGTGACGTCAAAGAACTCGATTGCGGCATTGGTGGCGCTCGCCAAGCGCGGGTCGCAGGGCTGCTCGGTCACCGCCATCAGGTCGCCGTGGCTGCCGGAGTGAAAGCCGGGCGAGCTGATGCTGGTGGCCACCTTGGCCTCTTGCTGGCTGGCGCCGGCGACACCGGCGACGGTGGCCACCAGCGTCGGGTTGGAGATCTGGCTGAGATCCACGATTTTGACCCCGGTGGCGGGACAATCGCCGGGGTAGCCGCGGGTACCCACGTAGGCATAGCTGACGCCGCTGTTGGTGGCCGCGGCGACGGTAACGTCCGCATTCTGGCCGTGACCACCGAGGGCAAGATGGGCGACGGTTGTAAGCGTGGTGGCGGGCGCGCGCACTTTCATCAGGTAGGTGAAGGCCGCCGTTTGCGGACTCGAGGAGCTGTCCACGGCTTTGATGACGATGGGGTAAATTCCCGGCTGCGTGGGGGTGCCCGAGAGCACGCCCGCTGGACTGAGGATCAGGCCCTGCGGCAGCGCCGCATCGGTTGAAAACGTCACCGGTGCTATCGCGCTCACACCCGTCTGCCCGACGTTGGTCTGAAAACCATAGGCATAGGGCGAGCCAGCCACCGCGCCGGGCAAATGGCCGGTCGAGGCCGACGACAGGATCAGAAAATTGGCCGTCGCCGGCACAAAGGGCGTGGGCGCCGCGGTGCTGCCCCCGCACGCGCTCAGCCCCAACCCGACAAGCGCGGCCAAGGCGGCGCCCAGGCAGCGCGCGCGGACGCTATAGTGGCGATAACGGTAAACTCGCATCAGGCAAGCATCGGGAGGCTGGCAGCCGGGGCGTGAAAAACTGATGCTTCAGTGTACCCCAACCGTCTCCAGGAACGCATGAAAACCCGGCTCATCGCCGCCCTTGCCGTGCTCGTTGTGGCCGCCGCCGCCGCGGCATTGTGGTGGATGTGGTCACCCGGACCGCGCCTGGCTCAGCCGGTACTGGTGGCGCTGGCCCCCGGCTCGAGCCGGGCCACCATCGCGCACCAACTGGCCGCCAGTGGCGTGGTGCGCAGCACGGCCGGCTTTGAACTCTGGACGTTGCTGCACCGGCGCCGCACGCTGAAAGCCGGCACCTACCAGTTCCATGGCGGCGAGCCGGTCAGCGCGGTGTTTGCGGCGCTGGCCTCCGGGCGCGTCTACACGCTGGCGGTGACGGTGCCCGAGGGCTACAACCGTTTCGATATCGCGCGCGAACTGGGCCGGCAGGGGCTGGCTGCCCCCGCCGCGTTCCTGACCGCTACGGCGGACCCGGGGCCGATTCGCGACCTCGATCCGGAGGCGGTGTCGCTCGAAGGGTACTTATATCCGGCCACGTATCGGATCGCGCCCGGCACGCCGGTGGAAGCAATCGTTGCCATGATGACGGGCCGCTTCCGCCAGCAATTGCGGCGCGACGGCACTCCGCCCGCCGGCGTCCATGCCTGGGTGACGCTGGCGTCGCTGGTGGAAAAGGAAACGGCGGCGCCGGCGGAGCGGGCGCTGGTTGCGGGCGTGTTCACCAACCGACTCGCACGCGGGCTGCCGCTGCAATGCGATCCGACGGTGATCTATGCGGCGCTGCTGGCCGGCAACTATACGGGCACGCTGGGCCGCGCGGATCTCGAGCGCGCCTCGCCTTACAACACCTACCGCCAGCCCGGACTGCCGCCCGGACCCATCGCCAACCCCGGGCAGGCGGCGCTCACGGCGGCGGCGCACCCAGCCGTGACGCCCTACCTTTACTTTGTAAGCGACGGCCACGGCGCCCACCGCTTCGCACGCACGCTGGCACAGCAGGAACGCAACGTCCAGCTCTATCTCAGAACGCTGCACGTCCGCTAAGTGCCTCGCGCATTGTTGGCGCGGGCCCCGGCGCGTGCTCGGCTGAGACGCTCGCACCGCCGTCGCCGCACTCGGTGGGCATGGGTTGGCCGGGCGTTCGAGCCCCAGCCCAGCCTGCGGTTGACGTGGCCATGCCACGTCAACCTGGGGCCGCGCCGGCCGCGTCTCCCCGGGGGCGCAAACGCATGCGCTTGCCCCTTCGGAATTACGACCACCCCAACACGCAAGCGTGCCGGGGGCCCCGGTACGCGGCCCTTTGCGCCGGCTTTGCCCGCCGTGCAAAAGGCGCGACCCCCGCGAAGGGTCGTTCAGCCACCTCCACGGTCGACTTTGTCGTTCTGATATAGTGACCGCCATGTCCCCCCGGCTTGGCCTCGCCGCGGCATTTTGTCTGTTTTTGGTCGGCGCCGGCGCCGCCGCCCAGACGCCGCGCCGGCTGCCCGACAATCCGGGCGCGCGCGCCGCCTGGTTCATGCACGCGCGGCGCAGTGCGGGCCAACCCCCGGCGGCGCGTCTGCAGCGCGCGCGCGTCCAGCGCCAGGCGACGGGCTATGCGCCGCGCCGTTCGGTGGTGTTCGAAGGCGCGCCTGGCCTGCCCGGCTTTTCGCCCACCCGCAGCGGCACCTGGCAGGCGCTGGGACCGGAACCGCTGGACACCACCGGCTCAACCGCCGGACTGAACGGGCCGCCAGGCCAGGACTACGGCGCCATTTCCGGCCGCGTGACCGCCATCGCCATTGACCCAGCCGACCCCACCGGCAACACCGTGTATGTGGGCGCGGCCTTTGGCGGCGTCTGGAAATCCACCAACGCACTGAGCGCCTCGCCCACCTTCACGCCGCTCACCGACACGCAACCCACGCTTTCGGTCGGCGCCATGGCGGTGGATGCCAGCACCTCGCCCACCACCATCATCATCGGCACCGGCGAGGACAATGACGCGCTCGATTCCTATTACGGCGATGGCCTGCTCGAATCCAGCGACGGCGGTATGACCTGGACGCAGGTCACCAGCGCCGACAGCGGAACGAATAGCTTCGTCGGGCACAGCTTCTCGCGCATCCTATTCGACCCGGCCAACCCCCAAATCGTGCTGGCGGGCGTGACCAGCCACGACATCGGCACCCAGGTCTCGGGGGCGACCGGCATCTATCGTTCCGTGGACCACGGCAAGACGTGGTCATCGGTGCTCGCCGTCTCCGGCGGCCGCAGCGCCATGGACATCGTCTATGACGCCACCAATCAGGCCTACTACGCCGCCATCGCCACCGAAGGCATTTACAAATCCACCAACCAAGGCGCCACCTGGACCCCAACCACAACCCCGTTTGCCAACGGATTGCCGACGACCATTCAGAATGGCAACAGTTACGATTTCGAGCGCGCCGCGCTGGCCGCGCGCAACGGCACCATTTACGCGTTGATCGGCGATTCGTCGGGGTCGCTGGGCAGCCTCTCGACACCCACGCCCTGCACCGCGGCCAACACCCCCAACTGTGACACCGGGCTGGTGCAGTCCACCGACGGCGGCGCCACCTGGAAGCCGATCCCGGTGCCGGACGCCTCGTCGGCGCTAGGCGGGACCTTCAGCAACATCTTTTGCGAGAGCATCGGCGGCGCCGCCACACTGTGCCAGAGCATGTACGACATTGAAATGGCGGCCCCGCCCGGAGGCGGCGGCCTCGTGGTCGGAGGATTGGACATCTGGAGCACGGCCACCGTGCCGGCCATGACCGCCAACGGCGTGAGCAGCGCCTGGACCGACCTGACCCAGGCTTATGGGAACGCGCTGGGGGAAATCCACACCGACCAGCACGCCATCGCGCTGCTTGACGCCAACACCTGGTTCGTTGGCAATGACGGCGGCGCCTGGGCCACCACCAGCGCCGGCGCCAGTTGGAAGGACCTCAACGCCACGCTGGCGACGCTGCAGTTCTACAGCGTCGCGCCCGACCAGCAAACGCCGGACGTCTGGATCGGCGGTTCGCAGGACAACGGCACCGCCAGACTGAGCGGCGGCGGACTGAGCTGGACGCGCTGGTTCTGGGGCGATGGCGGCTTCACCGCCACTAACCCGGCCTCGGCTTCGCAGTATTTCACCGAGAACTACAACATCGGCGTGTGGCGCTCGGATCAGGCCGGCACCGACACCGACAATTCACTTACCGATGTCGTCGATGACGGCATCATCGCCGACGCCTCGGATTTTTACGTGCCCTTCCTTGTGCGTCCGGCGCCCAACACCACCTCGCTACTGTTGGGCACCTGCCGCGTGTGGGCCGGCCCGGACAATGACGCGTCATCGCCGATTTCGGGCGCGGGCGGCTGGTTCGCCTACAGCGGCGACCTCACCACCGGCGGCTCCGGCACGGGCACGTGCGCCAACAACGGCTCCTACATTACCGACGTCGCCGTCTCGGCAAGCAACCCTGACATTGCCTGGGCGGTTACCAACGATGGCAACGTCGAAGAGACCGTGAACCTCACCTCCGCCACCACCAATGCGCCCGCCGTCTGGACCAACAAGGCCGCGACGCCGCTGCCGGCCCAGGCCGTGTTCAGTTCGGTCGCCATCAACCCGGTGAACCCGAACGCGGTCTACGTCGGGGCGCAGGGTTTCGGCACCGGCCATGTCTACAAGTCCAGCGACGGCGGCAACAGTTGGACCAACATCAGCGGCAACCTCCCCGACGCGCCGGTGAACTGGATCCTGATTGACCCCAAGGGGCCGAACAACAATATTTACATTGCCAGCGATGTCGGCGTGTTCGTGGCCACCGACGGGGGCGTGGCAAACGAGCAGTGGACGCAGGTGGGGCAGGGGCTGCCGGACACGGCGGTGCTGCAAATCGCGCTGTCGCCTGCGACCTGGCCCACGCGCGAACTGGTCGCCGCCACCCACGGCCGCGGCATGTATCAGATTGCGCCGCTGACCACGCCGAGTTTCTCGCTCGCCGCCTCGCCCGCCACGCAAACCGTGCTGGACGGCGCGGCCGCCAGTTTCACCCTCCAGGTCACCGGCGCCAACGGCGAGGCCGGCCCGGTCACGCTGAGCTGCACGGCGCCGGCAACCGGCTGCTCGATCTCGCCCACCTCGGTGGCGCCCGGCGCCACAGCGACGGTGACGCTGGCGGCCAGCGCGGTGGCGGCGGGCGCCAACACCGTCACCGTCTCCGGCACCGACGGCGTCAACACCGAAACCGTCTCGGCCACCATCACGGGCCAGAACTTTCAGGTGGCCGCCAGCCCGGCGCAGCAGGGTGTGAGTTCCGGCTCCGGCGCCAGCCTGAGCCTGAAGGTGACCGCCGCCAGCGGCTACAGCGGACCCATCGCGCTGGCTTGCACCGCGCCGGCTGCTGGCTGCAGCGTGAGCCCGGCGAGTCTTCCCGGCAGCGGCACGGCCACCGTCACGATTGCCGCCAGCTCGCTCCCAATCGGCTCCAACACCATTACGCTGAGCGCCACCGGCAGCGGCGTCACCGAGACCGCCACGGCCACCGTGAACGTGCAGATGTTCGCCGTTGCCCTCGCCGCACCCCCGGCCGCCCTCCTCGCCGGCGCCGGAGCCAGCCTGAACCTCACCACCACCGCCGCCAGCGGCTTCACGGGAACGCTGGCGCTCGCCTGCACCGCGCCCGCCTCCGGCTGCAGCGTCAGCCCCGCGAGCGTCGCCGCAGGCGGCTCGGCCATGGTGTCGCTCGCGGCCAGCGCGCTGAACGGTGGCGACAACACCGTGACAGTGACGGCCACCTCGAGCGGCGTGACGCAGACCGCGTCGGCCACCGTGACAGTCGAGGATTTTGGCGTCGCCCTCGCCGCGCCCGCCACGGCCGTCGTGAGCGGCAGCCCGGCCACGCTGCCGCTCACGACCAGCGCCATCGGCGGCTATAGCGGCACGCTGGCGCTCGCCTGCACCACGCCCGCCACCGGCTGCACCGTCAGCCCCACCAGTGTCGCCGCGGGCGGCTCGGCCACGGTAACCGTCGCCGCCACCGCGCTGGCGCCTGGCGCCAACACCGTCACTGTCGCCGCCACTGGCGGCGGCCTCACCCATTCCGCCACCGCCACCGCCACGGTCGGGGACTTTGGCGTGGCGCTCACCGCGCCCTCCCAGGCTGTGGCCGTCGGCACCGCCGCAACGTTGGGGCTGACCACCACCGCGATCAGCGGCTACAGCGGCTCGCTGGCGCTCGCCTGCACCGTGCCCGCTTCCGGTTGCACCGTCAGCCCCGCCACCGTCAGGGCCGGCGGCACGGCCACCGTCACCGTCGCCGCCAGCGCGCTGACGCTCGGCGCCAACACCGTCACCGCCACTGCCACCGGCAGCGGCCTCACCCACACGGCGTCCGCCACCGCCAACGTAGCCGACTTCAGCCTCACTGCGACCTCATCCTCGGCCAGCGTAACGCCAGGCCAGAGCGCGACCTATGCCCTGACGCTCACGGCCGAGGGCGGCTTCAGCCGCGCCGTTGGCCTGGCCTGCACCGGCGCGCCAGCGACCACCAACTGTACCGTCTCGCCTGCTTCGCTCACCCCCGGCGCCAGCGGCACCGCCGCCACCGTTACCGTCACTACCACCGCAGCCGGCGCCGTTGTGCCGCCGCCGGCGGGCCCGCCGAGTGGGGGCGGCCGCGATTGGCTGCTCGCCCTGCTGGCGCTCGCCGCGCTAGCGCTGGCCACGGCGTACGCAATGAGCCGCCGCATCTCCGTCACGGCCGTGACTTGGGTCCGCACCGGGCTCGGGGCCGCGCTCATCGGTGGCACGCTGCTGCTGGCGGGCTGCGGCACGCCGAATCAGCCCGTCCAGCCGGTCACGACCCCCGGCACGCCGCAAGGCAGCTACACGTTCACCGTCACCGCCAGCGGCGGTTCGGCCAAGCACACCTTGCCACTGACACTGATGGTTCAGTAAGAGCCGAAGCGGCGCGGCCGCCAGTCTCAGGACGCCCTCCCGCAGCTCCCACCCCAAGGCGCAAGCGCCTTGGGGGCCCGGGGGTCGGGCTGCGGCCGGAACTCGCTTGGCGGCAACGCGAGCCCGCTCTGCTCGGTGAACGCGCCACCGGCGCCTTCTCCCGTCCAAGTTGCCTCGTCTGGCGCTCAGGGACTGAAATAAAGCGCGCGCCGGGTGGGGATAAAGTATACTGCCGCCGAGGTGTTGCTCATGTCCTTCGCCCGCCACTGTCGTCTCCTCACCCTTGCCGCCGCGCTGTCGGTCGCGGCGTCGCTCGCCGGTTCAGCGCTGGCCCAAGGCACGGCCGCCGACTACAACCGCGCTGAACATCTCAGCCAGCATTTTCGCGACTTGGCGCTGAATCTGCCGGGGCCGACGAACTGGATCGCGGGCAGCGATCACTTCTGGTACCACAAGACGGTGCCCGGAGGAATCGAGTTCATCTGGGTGGACGCCGCCACCGCGACCAAGCGCCCGGCGTTCGATCACGCGCGCCTCGCGGCCGCGCTCACCACCGCGACCGGCCACACCTACAGCGCCACCACGCTGCCGTTTTTTGATCCGCCACCGCCGGGCCGGCGGGGCGGTTTCGGCCGCGGCCGCGGCGGCGTGGGCGGGCTCGAGTTTGTGGAGGGCGAGCAGGCGATCGCGTTTGGGCTGGCCGGCTACCAGTGGCGGTGCGATCTGCAGAGCTACAACTGTGCGCGCGGAGCGGCGATCACCGGCGGCCGTGGCGGGCGCGGCGCGTTCGGGCGCGGCCCGCAGGCGGACCCGCCCTATGCACAGGTTGGGTTGGGGGCGAGCCTCAGCGGGATGCGTGGCACAGCCGCGCAGGGGCCCGCGCCAGAAAATGCCGCGACTCAACTACCGCCCTATGATCCCTATGGGTTTGACGCGCCACCGATGATGGACAACGACGTCGTGGACGGCGTTCAGAACCTGGTGCCGGATGCGACCGCGGCGGCGGCGGCGGCGATGCAGGCAGCGCCGCCCGCGCCGCCCCGTACCAACGGCCCCACTTTCAAAACCTCCGCTGACGGCCAGTGGGAGGCCTACATCGAAAACTACAACGTCTTCCTGCGCCATCCCGGCGACAAAACCGGCACGCCGCTCAGCTACGACGGCTCCGAGGGCAACTACTATAGCCTGCGCACCGTCGCCTGGTCGCCCAACTCCGAGTTTCTGGCCGCCTACGCGACCCGCCCCGGCTACCAGCGCCACATCCAATACGTCGAGAGCTCGCCCACCACGCAGGTGCAGCCCATCGCCTTCCAGGGTCCGCTCTACAACAAGGCCGGCGACACGCTGCCCATCGCGCACCCGGCGCTGTTCTCGATCGCCACGCGGCACGAGACTGAAATCAGCGACGCGCTGTTCCCCAACCCATTCAATCTGACGCCGCCGGTCTGGTGGAAGGACAGCCGCGGCTTCACCTTCGACTACAACCAGCGCGGCCACCAGGTCTACCGCGTCATCCAGGTGGATGCGCCCTCGGGCCGCGCCCGCACGCTGATTGACGAGACCAGCAAGACCTTCATTGACTACCAACCGCTGGGGGCGAACCCCACCGACACCGGCAAGACGTACCGCTACGACGTGAACGACGGCCGCCAGATCATCTGGGCCTCGGAGCGCGACGGCTGGGAGCACCTCTACCTGTACACGTTCGCGGCCGGCGGCGCGCCCACCATCCACAAAATCACCGCCGGCGACTGGCCGGTGCGGGCCGTGGACTACGTGGACCCGGTGCAGCACCAAATCTGGTTTGAGGCCAGCGGCACCATGCCCGGCCAGGACCCCTACTTCCTGCACTATTACCGGATCAACTTCGACGGCACCGGCCTGGTGCAGTACACCAGCGCCGACGGCGACCACACGGTCAGCTTCTCGCCCGACCGCCAGTACTACACCGACACCTGGTCGCGCGTGGATCAGGCGCCGGCCTCGGAACTGCGGCGCACGTCGGATCAGAAAGTGCTGCTGCCGCTGGAGCAGGGCGACATTTCGAAACTCGAAGCCGCCGGCTGGAAGCCGCCGCTCGTGATGCACGCCAAGGGGCGCGACGGGGTGACCGACATCTGGGGCATCATCTGGCGGCCGACCAACTTCGACCCGCAGAAGAAGTATCCGGTGGTGGAGAGCATCTACGCCGGCCCGCAGGGGAATTTCGTTCCCAAAACGTTCAGCCCGCGGGCCCAGGCGCTCGCCGAGCTGGGCTTCGTCGTGGTCCAGATTGATGGCATGGGCACCAACAACCGCAGCCGCGCCTTCCACGACGTGGCCTGGAAGGACCTCAAGGACGCGGGCTTTCCCGACCGCATTCTCTGGCACAAGGCGGCGGCGGCGCGCTATCCCTGGTATGACATCAGCCAGGGCGTCGGCATTTACGGCACCTCGGCCGGCGGGCAGAGCGCGCTGGGCGCGCTGCTGTTCCATCCGGATTTCTACAAGATCGGTGTCTCCAACAGCGGCTGCCACGACAACCGCATGGACAAGATCTGGTGGAACGAGCAGTGGATGGGCTGGCCGGTGGGCCCGCAGTACGCCGAGGACTCGAACGTGGACAATGCCTGGCGGTTGCAGGGCAAGCTGCTGCTGGTACTGGGTGAACTCGACAACAACGTGGACCCGTCCTCCACGCTGCAGGTTGTCAACCAACTCATCAAGCACAATAAGCGCTTTGATCTGCTCGAAGTCCCCGGCGGCGGCCACGGCGCCGGCGGCGCTTATTACCAGCACCTGCTGGAGGATTTTTTCGTTCACAACATGCTGCACGTGGAGCCGCCGGTGTGGAACACGGCGGCGGCCAGTCGTTAATCGTTGGTCGTTAGTCGTTAGCTCGATGCGCGCTCGCGAAGGGATTGGGGAACTCGAATGAACATGAAGCTTGCAATGGCGGTGGTGGCGGCAATGAGTGTGGCGGCGGTGGGGCAGCGCTTCGGGCGTGGTCCGGCTGGACCGCAGCGGGCGCAAACCCCGGCGGCGCTGCATTTTGACTACCTCGGCCCGCAACCGTCGGGGCGGATCGCCGCGGCGGCGGGCGTGGAGGGCGACCCGAACACTTATTACCTCGGGGCTTCCTCCGGCGGGGTATGGAAGTCCACCGATGGCGGGCACACGTTTAAGCCGGTGTTCGACGGCGAGGACGCGCTGGCGATCGGTGCGCTAGCGGTGGCGCCCTCCGACCCCAACACGGTGTGGGCGGGAACGGGCGAGGCCTGGGCCATCCGCGACATTGACATGATGGGCGACGGCATCTACAAATCGAGCGACGCCGGCGCCACCTGGACCCACCTGGGCCTGGAAAAGACCGGCCGCATTGGACGCATCCTCGTCAGCCCCGCCGACGTCAACACCGTCTACGTCTGCGCGCTGGGCACCACCACCGGGCCGCAGCAGGACCGGGGCGTGTTCAAGACCACCGACGGCGGCGCGCACTGGCAGCGGGTGCTGTTCGTCAACCCCTGGACGGGCTGCTCTGGCCTCGCCATGGACGCGCACGACCCCAACACGCTGCTGGCGGGCACCTGGCAGGTGCTAATGCACACCTGGGGCGAGTTCAGCGGCACTTGGCCGGGCTACACCGGCACCCCCGGCAGCGGCGTCTACATCAGCCACGACGGCGGCGCCACCTGGACGCACATCACCGAGGGGATGCCCAAACCGCCGGTGGGCAAAATTGACGTCGCCATCGCGCCCAGCGACTCCCAGCGCATGTACGCGCTCATCCAGACCGCCGACCAGGGCTCGCTGTGGCGCTCGGACGACGGCGGCGTGACCTGGCGCGACGAGAACTGGAACCGCACCCTCATCGGCCGCGCCGGCTACTACATCCGCATCGCCGTCAACCCGCAGAACGAGGATGACGTGCTGGTGACCAACAGCGGCTTTCATCGCTCCTACAACGGCGGCAAGACCTTTGACGAGCCGCGGCCGCGGCCCGCGCCGGGCGCCCCGCGCCTCGACGCCAGTTGCGGCGACTGCCACGACATTTGGATGGACCCGAAAATTCCCGGCCGCTACGTGCTGACCGACGACGGCGGCGCCAGCATCGCCACCGGCCACAACGTGCTCTCCGTCCGCATCCCCGATGGCCAGATGTATCACGTCGCGCTGGACAATCAGGTGCCCTACTGGGTCTACACCAACCGCCAGGACAACGGCACCATGCGCGGGCCCAGCAACGGCCCCGAGGGCACCGGCAACGGCGTGGTGCCGGGCGTGGCACAGAACCCGCGCGCTCCCGGGCGCGGCGGGCGCGGGGGCTTCGGCGGCCGCGGTGAGCAGGCGCCGGCGTGGCAGTACGCGCTGGGCGGGTGCGAATCCGGTTTTACCATTCCCGATCCCAAGGATCCGAACATCATCTGGGCCAGTTGCTATGGCGACGAAATCACGCGCTATGACGCCCGCGAAGGCATCGCGCGCTCAGTTTCGCCCTGGATGCATACGCTCGACTCCCAGCCCAATCTGCTCAAATACCGCTGCCACTGGACCCCGCCGATGGCGGTGGACCCGTTTGACGGCAGCGTCTATTACGGCTGCCAGGTGATCTTCCATACCACCGACGGCGGCCAGTCCTGGAAGGTGATCAGCCCGGATCTCTCCACCCACAATCCGGCGCATATCGTCTCCTCCGGCGGCCTGGTGGGCGACAACCTGGGGCAGTTCTACGGCGACGTGGTGTTTGCCATAGCGCCCTCGCCCGTCCAGCGCCACCTGCTGTGGGCCGGCACCAACGATGGCAAGCTCTGGTACACCAGGGATGGCGGCGCGAATTGGGTGGATGTGACCAGCCATATCCACGGCCTGCCGGCGGAGGGCACGGTGGTCCAGATTTCGCCCTCGCATTTTGACCCGGCGACCGCCTACGTGGCATTTGATCTGCATCTCGACAACGACACCAATCCTTATCTGTTCAAGACCACCGACTTCGGCCAGACCTGGACGCGGATCAGCGATGGCCTGCCGCACGGCAACCCGCTCGACTACACCCGCTCGATCGCCGACAACCCCAACCGCAAAGGCATGTTGTTTGCCGGCACCGGCCACGGCTTCTTCTACTCGCTCAACGACGGCCAAAGCTGGGCGCAGTTCCAGAAGGATCTGCCGCAGACGGCGGTGACCTGGATTACGGTCGAGCCGCGCTATCACGACGTGGTGGTTTCGACCTATGGGCGCGGCATCTACGTGCTGCGCAACATCAGCCTGCTGGAGCAGACCGGCGAGACGGCGCCGGCGGCCGACGCAACCCGGCTGTATAAGCCGACGGCCGGGTTCCGCATGCCGCGCTCGGGCAACGCTGGCTTCGAGTTCTCGCTGGCAGCGGCGCCGGCGGCGCCGCTGCAGTTCGAGATCCATGACGCAAACGGCGCCGTCATCCGCACCTTCGAGGCGGCCGGGCACGCCGGACTCAACCGCGTCACCTGGGACCTGCGCTATGAGGCGCCGACGCAGGTCGCTCTACGTTCCACGCCGCCCGACAACCCCACCATCTGGCAGGAGCCGCGCTTCCGGGGCCATGATACCCGCCCCGTGGTGCACTGGGGTATCGAGGGCGCCGTGCGCACCGGGCCGATCGCCGCGCCCGGCAACTACACCGTGAGCGTCGCTGTGGATGGCAAAACGCTGAGCCAACCCTTCACGGTGCTCAAAGACCCGGCGATTGAAGCTTCGGACGCCGACCTCGTCGCCTCGACCAAGATGCAAGTCCGCGTGCGCAACGACATGAACGAGGCTGCCGACATGATCAACCGCCTCGAGATCGTCCGCCGTCACGTGCAGGATGACACCGCGCAGAACAAGCCTAGGCCCGAACTGGTGAGCTCGCTCGACGGCTTCCAGAAGAAGCTCCTGGGGGTCGAACTGCAACTGCTGTCGCACTCGTCCATGCAGAGCGACGACAAGTACTACCCCGAGCAATACAAGGTCTACATGAACCTGATCTGGTTCAACGGCGAAATCGGCAGCGGCGCCGGCGACGTCGCCGGCGGCGCCGACCACCGGCCGACCGACGTCTCCTACCCGATCCTTGACGGGATCGAGAAGCAGATGGCCACGGCCAAGGCTGGTTTCAATCAACTGATGAACGTGGACCTGGCCGCCTTCAACCGCGAGATGGCGGGCAAGCTGCCCGCCATCACCACGCAGCCGTAGTTCCGCCTTCCGAAATGCGGGGCATTGACGGGCGCGGGCCCCTGCCCGGCTACGCCGTGCATCCCGCTTGGGCTCGCGCCGGCCCGGGGCCCGGTGAGCCCAAGCCGGCGCGAGCCTCGCGGGGCGGCGAAGGGCACAGTCCCGCGCCGGTTTGTGTATTCCGGATGGCGGGGGCCGGGGGCTCAGGCCCGGTTCAGAGCCGGTCGGGTAAACTGCCCGCGATTACGGGATGGCTCTGGGCAGGCGTTCAGCGATCCGCATCGGGCGTGAGCTAGGTGGGCCAGCGGCGGCATCCATTGACGGGCGCGGGCCCCTGCCCCTGCTCGCTGAGACGCTCGCAGCGCCGGACCCGCACTCGAAGGGCTGTGGAGCGCCGGCCCGGGGGCCCGGCGAACCCAAGCCGGCGCGAACCTCGCGGGGCTGCCGCGGCTATACTCGCGCCATGCGCGATTTCCTGCACGACCACTCGCTCACGCTCGCCGCCGGGGGCGTTTTGCTGCTGTGGATCATTCTTTATTTGGTCTCGAACCCCAGCACCCACTTCGGCAACTTCTTCGGCAATGCCATCGCCGACTGGTCGGGCGTGGTGGTGATGGTGGTCGCGACCAAGTTCATGTACGAACGTGGATCGAGCGAGAGCCGCACGCCGCCGCCGGATGATCAGGGCCACCGCCTGCTGGATTTTCTGCGCGACCACTCGCTGACCGTATTCCTGGCACTAACACTCGTGGGCTGGGTTTATTGGTACGCGCACGTGGACGTCAATGGCAAGTGGGGGCAGGTGGTGGGCAACATCGTCAGCGAATGGACGCAGGCGATCGGCATGGTGCTGCTGACCAAACGCTTCATTGAGCGCCATTCCAAAGAATCGGCCGAGGAATGAGCCCCAGCACTCGCTCCCGGCAATCTTGACTTTTTAGTACAGATTTGCCAGCCTGAAGGAGTGAGCACTCAGGCACAAGACTTAGAGGCCCTGGCGAACCGCGAGTACCAGTATGGTTTCGTCAGCGCCATTGACGCCGACACCATTCCGCGCGGGCTGAACGAAGACATCATCCACCTGATCTCGGCCAAGAAGCAGGAGCCGGAATTCATGCTGCAGTGGCGGCTGCGGGCCTACCGGCAGTGGCTCAAGATGACCGAGCCCACATGGCAGAACGTCCACTATGCGCCGATTGATTACCAGGACATCATCTATTACTCCGCGCCCAAAACCTTCGCCGACGGCCCCAAGAGCCTGGAGGAGGTAGACCCGGAACTGCTTGAGGTCTACGAAAAGCTGGGTGTGCCGCTGCGCGAGCGCGAGCTGTTGGCGGGTGTGGCGGTGGACGCGATTTTCGACAGCGTCTCGGTGGCGACCACATTCCGGGAGAAGCTGGCGTCGGAGGGAGTGATCTTCTGTTCGTTCTCCGAGGCTGTGCGCGAGCACCCGGCGCTGATCGAGAAGTACCTGGGCTCGGTCGTGCCCTACACCGACAACTTCTTCGCCACGCTGAACTCGGCGGTGTTCAGCGACGGTTCGTTCTGCTACATCCCGAAGGGCGTGCGCTGCCCGATGGAGCTTTCGAGCTATTTCCGCATCAACTCCAATGAGAGCGGCCAGTTCGAGCGGACGCTGATCATTGCCGACGAAGGCGCCAAGGTCAGCTATCTGGAAGGCTGCACCGCGCCCAAGCGCGACAAGAACCAGTTGCACGCGGCGGTGGTGGAGCTGGTGGCGCTCGACAACGCGCAGATCAAGTACTCGACGGTGCAGAACTGGTACCCGGGCGACAAAGAAGGCAAGGGCGGAATTTTCAACTTTGTGACCAAGCGCGGCAAGTGCCTGGGGCGGCACTCGAAGATTTCCTGGACACAGGTGGAAACCGGCTCCGCCATCACCTGGAAGTACCCGAGCTGCATCCTGCAGGGCGACGACTCGGTGGGCGAGTTCTATTCGGTGGCGCTGACCAAGAACCGGCAGCAGGCCGACACCGGCACCAAGATGCTGCACTTGGGCAAGCGCACGCGCAGCACGATTGTGAGCAAGGGCATATCGGCCGGCCATGGGCAGAACACCTACCGCGGCGCGGTGCGGATACTGGCCGGCGCCGAGGGGGCGCGCAACTACTCGCAGTGCGATTCGCTGCTGATCGGCGACCAGTGCGGGGCGCACACGTTCCCGGTGCTGGAGGTGAAGAACCCGACCGCGCAGGTGGAGCACGAGGCTTCGACCTCGCGCATTGGCGAGGACCAGTTGTTCTACTGCCGCCAGCGCGGCATTTCGAACGAAGATGCGGTTTCGATGATCGTCAACGGGTTTTGCAAGGAAGTGTTCCGCGAGCTGCCGATGGAATTTGCCGTCGAGGCGCAGAAGCTGCTGGGCATCAGTCTCGAAGGCAGCGTCGGGTAAAAGAGTGGGGAGTGGGGAGTGGGAAGCGGGCGTGGGTGCATGGGGGACAGGATACGGAATGCTGGAGATACGGAATTTGCATGCCGAGGTGGCGGGGCGCGAGATCCTGCGTGGCCTCGATTTGACGGTGAAGGCGGGCGAGGTGCACGCCATCATGGGACCGAACGGGAGCGGCAAGTCCACGCTGGCGCAGGTGCTGGCCGGGCGCGACACCTATGCCGTCACCGCCGGCGAGGTGCGCTATCAGGGCGGAGACCTTTTCGAGCTCTCGCCCGAGGACCGGGCGCGGTCGGGGCTGTTTCTGGCGTTCCAGTACCCGGTTGAGATTCCCGGGGTGAGCAACCAGTACTTTCTGCGCGCGGCGCTGAATGCCATCCGCAAGTATCAGGGCCAGGAGGAGTTGGACGCGGTGGACTTCCTGGCGCTGGTGCAGCAGAAGATGCGGCTGCTGCACATGGACGAGGCGCTGATGAAGCGGGCGGTCAACGAGGGCTTTTCCGGCGGCGAAAAGAAGCGCAACGAAATCTTCCAGATGGCGGTGCTGGAGCCGAAGCTGGCGATACTGGACGAAACCGACAGCGGGCTCGACATTGACGCGCTGAAGATGGTGGCGGAGGGGGTGAACGCGCTGCGCGCGCCGGAGCGGGCCATATTGCTCGTCACGCACTACCAGCGGCTGCTGAACTACATCGTGCCCGATTACGTGCACGTGCTTTCGAATGGGCGGATCGTCAAGAGCGGGGGCAAGGAGCTGGCGCTCGAGCTCGAGGAGAAGGGCTACCAGTGGCTATGCGAGCCGGAGCCGGAGGCGGTGGGCCGCGGACGGGCAGGGGCCTGAGCGATGGCGATGCTGGGGTTGAAGGACGCGACCACGGGCGTGTTCGCCAGCTACATGGCGCGCTTCGCCGGGCTGAACCCGCGCCCGGCGTGGCTGCAGGAGCTGCGGCAGCGGGCATTCCAGCGCTTCACGGAGCTGGGCTTTCCGGGGCGCAAGCACGAGCAGTGGCGGCAGACCAACATCGCCCCCATCGCTGAAGCGATCTTCGAGCCGCAGCCGGCGCCGGGCCCGCGCGAGTTGGTGGAGCGGCTGCGCGCGCTCGACCTGCCGGGCGTGGACTGGAGCGGGGAGGCCGCGCGGCTGGTGTTCGTCAACGGCGGCTATGCGCCGGGGTTGTCGTCGGAGGGCAGCGGCGATGGGGTGCGGGTGGGCGCGCTGGCGCCGCTGCTGATGGCGCACGACGCCGAGGTGGCGGACCTGTTGGAGTTTGAAGACGAGAGCGACCAGGCGTTCGTGCAACTCAACACAGCGTTTCTGGCCGACGGCGCGTATGTGGCGATTGCGCCGGGGACGGTGCTGGAGCGGCCGGTTAGCATCCTCCATATCACCACGGGGAGCGCGGCGCACAGGGGCATATCCCATCCGCGGACGCTGATCGTGGCGGGACGCGAGAGCCAGGCGGCGGTGGTCGAAACCTGCGCGGGCTTTGAAGGCGACGTTTATTTCGCCAATGCGGTCACGATGGCGGAGGTGGGCGAAAACGCCTCACTCGAGTACGTGCGGCTGGAGCAGGAAAGCCGCGCCGCCTTCCACATTTCGAAATTGCGCGCGCGGCAGCGGCGCGACAGCCGCTTCCGCGGCCACAGCATCGCGCTCGGGGGCGCGCTGGTGCGCAACAACGTGCACGTCATCCTGGATGGCGAGGGCGCCGAGTGCACCCTCAATGGCCTCTACGCGCTGGACGGCACGCAGCACGTGGACAACGCCACGGTGCTCGACCACGCCCAGCCGCTCGGCACCAGCCGCGAGTACTACAAAGGCGTACTCGACGGCAAGGCGGTCGGGGTGTTCAACGGGCGCATCATCGTGCGTCCGGGGGCGCAGCACACCGACGCCATTCAGAGCAACAAGAACCTGCTGCTGTCGGAGTCGGCGGCGACGGTCAACGCCCAGCCGCAACTGGAAATCTACGCCGACGACGTGCGCTGCACCCATGGCGCCACCGTGGGCCAGCTCGACGCGCAGGCGCTGTTCTACCTGCGCTCGCGCGGGCTCGGGCTGGAGGAGAGCCGCAAGCTGCTGATCTACGCCTTTGCCGCCGACGTGCTGGGGCGGGTGCAGGCGCCGGGGATGCGCGAAGCGCTGGAGGAGTTGGTGTGGAAGAAGTGGGCACAGTAACGGAAGTCCGGCGCAAGCTGGCCGAGGCCCGCGGCGATTTCCCGCTGCTGCGTCTGAACCCGGAGTTGGCCTACCTCGACAGCGCGGCCACGGCGCAGAAGCCGCAGGCGGTGCTGGATGCGCTCAACCACTTTTACACCGCCACCTGCGCCAACATCCATCGTTCGGTGCACCGGCTGGGCGAGCGCGCCACGGCCGACTACGAAGCCGCGCGGGAGAGGGCGCGGCGCTTCGTGAACGCCGCGAACCCGCAGGAGATCGTGTTTGTGCGCGGCGCCACCGAGGCCGTCAATCTGGTGGCGCAAACCCTGGCACGCGCGGAGTTGCGCGCGGGCGACGAGGTGTTGATCACCGGCCTTGAGCACCATTCGAACATCGTCCCCTGGCAGATGGCGTGCGAGGCAAGCGGGGCGACGCTGCGGGTGGCGCCGATCAACGACCGCGGCGAGGTGCCGCTCGAGGCGTTCACGGCGCTGCTGTCGCCGCGGACGAAGATCGCGGCGTTCGCGCACATCTCGAACGCGCTGGGCACGGTGAACCCGGTGCGGGCAATGGTGGCGGCGGCGCGCGCCGCCGGCGCCGCCACGCTGATTGACGGCGCCCAGGCGGCGCCGCACGCGCGGATTGACGTACAGGAGCTCGACTGCGACTTCTATGCAATCTCGGGGCACAAGATGTACGGGCCGTCGGGCATCGGCATCCTTTATGGGCGCGAGCGCTGGCTGGAGCGGCTGCCGCCGTGGCAGGGTGGCGGGGACATGATCCGCTCGGTGACCTTCGAGGAGACGCTCTACAACGAACTGCCCTATAAGTTCGAGGCGGGCACGCCGCACATCGCTGGCGCCATCGGGCTGGGGGCGGCGATCGAGTATCTGGAGGGGTGGGGGTTGGAGCGGATTGCGCGACATGAGCACGCGCTGCTGGAGTACGGCACGGAGCGGCTGCGGGAGATTCCGGGGTTGCGGCTGATCGGCACGGCAGCGGAGAAGGCGGCGGTGCTGTCGTTTGTGATGGAGGGCATCCACCCGCATGATGTGGGGACGGTGCTGGACGCGGCGGGGGTGGCGGTGCGCGCCGGCCACCACTGCGCCCAGCCGGTCATGGAGAAGTTCGGGATTGCCGCCACCACGCGCGCCTCGCTGGGGCTGTACAACACGCGCGAGGACCTGGACCGGCTGGCGCGCGGCCTGGAAAAAACGCAGCAGATGTTTGGCTGAAGGCGGTTGTAGGAAATTGGTCGTTGGTTATGTCGCAACTGGATGATCTTTATCAGGAACTAATCCTCGACCACAGCAAGCGGCCGCGGCGGTTCGGGCCCCTGGCGGAGGCCAACCGCCAGGCGGAGGGCTTCAACCGGCTGTGCGGCGACCGGGTGACGGTGCGGCTGGAAATGGAGGGCGGCCGCGTGCGCCAGGTGCGGTTCCAGGGCTCCGGCTGCGCCATCTCGACCGCCAGCGCCTCGCTGATGGCCGAGGCAGTGGAGGGGAAGACGCGGGAGGAGGCTGAGCGGTTGTTCCAGCGCTTTCATGCGATGGTGACGGGGCGCACGCCGGCGGCGGGGGCGGCGGACGAGGCGCCGCTGGGCAAGCTGGCGGTATTTGCCGGGGTGAGCGAGTACCCGGCGCGGGTCAAGTGCGCGAGCCTCGCCTGGCACACGCTGGAGCGGGCGTTGCACGGCGAGCCGGACAGGAAGGCGCCGGTGACCACGGAGTAGCCATGGACGATTTTCTGCTGCGCGAAGCCGATCACAAAGAGGCCATCGCCGCCGAACTCGACCAGAACGGCGAGCCGGCGGTGCGCAAGGAGGCCGAGCGCCAGCGCGACGCCGCGCGCGAGTTGCGGCGCGAGTGGGAACGGCGGCAGCCGGCGGCGGCAGCGGCCGTGGCCGAGCCGGCGGCCGCGGCCGCAGCCCCGGCGGACGAGTCACCGGAGAATGCCGAGCTGCGCGAGTACATCATTGATGTCATCAAGAGCTGCTACGACCCCGAGATCCCGATCAACGTTTACGACCTCGGCCTGATTTACGCCATCCGCATCGGCCCGGAAGGCATGGTCGAGGTGGACATGACCCTCACCGCGCCCGGCTGCCCCGCCGCCGGCGTGCTGCCGGGCGAGGTCGAGAGCAAAGTCCGCTCGGTGCCCGGCGTGAGCGATGTGAAACTGGATCTGGTGTGGGAGCCGCCCTGGGATCAGAACAAAATGTCGGCTGCCGCGCGCCTGCAACTTGGCATCGATTGGTGATTCCCCATGAAATTCTCAAGCCAGGAAGAATACGGCCTTCGCTGCCTGCTGCGGCTGGGCATGCGCCATCCCACTGACGGCGCGGCTCCGGGCAGCCTGACCATTGCCGAGGTCAGCCGCCAGGAGGGCCTCTCGGCCGCCTACGTCGCCAAGCTGATGCGCGTGCTGCGCACCGGCGGGCTGGTGACCAGCGCCCGCGGCGCGGCCGGTGGCTACGTGCTGGCGCGTGCGCCGGAGCGGATCTCGGTGGGCGAGGCGCTGGCGGTGCTGGGCGGGCGGTTGTATGAGCCGCAGTTCTGCAAGGAGCACTCCGGCGACGAGCGCGTCTGCACGCACTCGGTGGACTGCTCGCTGCGCTCGCTGTGGCGCTCGCTGCAACTCGTGCTCGACCAGGTGCTCGACAAGACCACGCTGCGCGACCTGCTCTGCAATGAAACCGAAATGACCAGCTGGATCGGCCACCTAGTCAGCGTCAGCGGCCTGGCCTCGAATGCCTCGCGAAACTGACGCGGCCGCGATTCCGGTGCTGCTGTTCGACGTTGGCGGCGTGGTGCTTTCGAACGGCTGGGACCACCAGGAACGGGCGCTCGCCTGCAAACACTTCGCGCTCGAGCCGGCGGCGCTCGAAGCCCGGCATGCACGCCTAGCCCCCCCGTTCGAGTCCGGCACGCTGAGCCTCGACGACTACCTGGCCCAGGCCGTGTTCTACGAGCCGCGGGCGTTTACGCCGGCGCAATTCCGCGATTTCATCTTCTCCTGCTCCCAGCCGCTGCCGGAAAGCCTGGCGCTGGTGGCCGAGCTGGCCGCCGCCGGCCGCGCGCGCCTCGCCACGGTCAACAACGAGAGCCGCGAGTTGAACCAGTACCGCATCGCCACCTTCGGCCTGGGCCGCTACTTCACCACCTTCTGCTCCTCCTGCTACCTGGGAACGCGCAAACCCGGCGCCGACATCTTCCGCCGCGCGCTGGGCATTCTCCAGGCCGCCCCCGCCGACTGCGTCTTCATTGACGACCGCGCGGAAAACCTTGGCGCCCCGCGCGCGCTGGGGATCGCCGTGGTGCAGTTCGAGTCGGCGCCGCAGGTGCGCCAGGACCTCGCCGCCCGCCGCCTGCTCTGAAACGGCGACGCGGCCGCCCTTCTCAGGACGCCCTCCCGCTGTCACCCCAGCGCGCCAGCGCACCGGGGGCCCCGGCACTGGTCGGGCTGCGGCCGGATTCGCTTGGCGGCAACGCGCGCCCGCTCTGCTCAGGGCGCCTCGAAGTTGCCCGGTCACGCGCGACTGCGGAGCCCCGCCACGTCAAACTGGGGCCGCGCGCCCGCGTCGTTCCCCGGAGGCGCAAGCCAGCCCCTATAATGGCGGCTATGCCTGTCGTCATCGCTGAACCCACGCGCATCGCGCCCGCCGGCAACAAGCCGAAGGTCATTGACGAATTTATTGGGCGCGTCAACAGCCGCACATCGGGCTGCAGCATTGCCCATATGCATAGCCCGGCGGGCTGGCGCGAGCCGGGGCAGACGCCGGAGTTTGATGAGTTCACGCTGGTGCTGGAGGGGAGGCTGGTGGTGGAGTCGCGCGGCGGAACGGTCGAGGCCGGGGCCGGGCAGGCGGTGGTGGCGACGGCGGGGGAATGGGTACGGTACTCGACCCCGGAGGGCGCCGACTATATTGCCGTCTGCCTGCCGGCGTTCAGTCCCGGCACCGTGCACCGCGACCCGGAGTAGCGGCAGCCTTGGCGTAGCTGATAGTGGACGGCGCGGCCGCCCTTCTCAGGACGCGCTCCCGCTGCCACCCCAGCGCGCCAGCGCGCCGGGGGCCCCGGCACGGGTCGGGCTGCGGCCGAGATTCGCTTGGCGGCAACGCGCGCCCGCTCTGCTCATTGCCGAGCGCGGGCCCCTGCCCGGCTACGCCGGGCATCCCGCTTGGGCTCGCGCCGGCCCGGGGCCCGGCGAGCCCAAGCCGGCGCGAGCCTCGCGGGGGAGCGTGCGGCTTTGCCGGTTGCAAAGCCGCAGCGTTGCCCGGCGCCGGCGCGGCTAACGCCCCGGGGCCGCGCAGCATAGTTTGCCGAGAGCTGTTCTTGCGCTACCCGCGGTTGGCGGCGAGCAGTTCCTTGGCGTGGCGCAGCGCGGTGGGATTTTGGGTGTCGCCGGCGAGCATGCGGGCGATTTCCTCGATGCGCGCGGGGCCTTCAAGCCGGGAGACTTCGGTGCGGGTGCGGCCGCCGTGCTCGCGCTTTTCGACGCGGAGGTGGTGGGCGGCGCAGGTGGCGATTTGCGGCAGATGGGTGACGCAAAGCACCTGGTAATGCTCGCCCAACTGGCGCAATTTCTGGCCGACGGACTGGGCCGCCTGGCCGCCGATGCCGGCGTCAATTTCGTCAAGCACCAGCGTCCGGCGCGACCGGCGCGGGTGGCGCTGGGGGCGGGCGGCGGCTTCGGTTACCAGATGCAACGCCAGCAGCAGGCGCGAGAGCTCGCCGCCGGAGGCGATGGACTCGACCGGCTGCAGCGGCTCGCCGGGGTTGGTGGAGGCCAGAAAGCGGATGCGGTCCCAGCCGTTGGTTGTCCATTGCGGCTCGGGCGGTGCGTCGGGCGCGGGCTCGAAGGCGACTTCGAAGCGCAGCGCCATGGCGAGATCGGCGACCTCGGCGACGAGGCGGCGCTCGAGTTGGCGCGCGGCGGTGCGGCGGCGTTCGCTGAGGGCAGCGGCGAGCTGGCGGTAGGCGGTGGCGGCAGCGGCGGTGCGGGCGGCGGCGGCGGCTTCGAGCTCAGTGGCGCTCTCGGCGGCGGCGAGGTCGGCGGCGAGCTGGTCGCGGTGCTGGCGCACCCCGTCGAGACCGGGCCCGTACTTGCGTTTCAGCCGGTCGAGCGCCGCCAGGCGGTCCTCGACCTGCGCCAGCCGTCCGGGCGCGGCCTCGATGCGGTCGGCGCGGGCGCGGATCTCGCCGGCGATGTCGGCGATTTCGGCGCGCAGCGACTCCAGCCGCGGCGCCAGCGCTTCAGCGGCAACGTCAAAGCGGGCCCAGTCCTGCACCTGCCGCTGGGCCGCCTTGACCTGCGCGGCGGCCGCGCCGGGAGCGTCGTAGAGGCTGGCGTAGGCCGCTTCGGCCGCGGTGAGGATGCGTTCGGTGTTGGCCAACACCGTCCGTTCCTGCTCCAGCGCGGCGTCCTCGCCTTCCAAAGGCCGCACGGCGTCAATCTCGTCCGCCTGAAAGCGCCAGAGGTCGAGATCCTGGAGCCGGCGGCGCTGCGCGGCCTGCTCCCGCTCGAGCGCGACGGTAGCCTCGCGCCAGGCGGTGTGGGCGGCGGCGGCCTCGGCCGCCACGTCCTCAGCGCCGGCGAAGCGATCGAGCAGGCGCAACTGCGCCGCCGGGCTGAAGGAGACCAGCGCTTCATTCTGCGAGTGAATCTCGCCCAACTGCCGCGCCAGCTCGCGCAACACCGCCAGCGTGGCCAACTGTTGCTCCACAAAGGCCCGGCTGCGTCCGCCGGCGCTCAACTCGCGCCGCAGCAGCACGCTGCCGTCCAGGGGCCGCAAGCCCCGCTCGCTTGCCCAGCGGGCGGCGGCGCCAGCGTCGGCAAACGGCGAGCTGAAGCAGCCGGTGACGCTGGCCGACGCCGCCCCGCTGCGAATGGCGCCGCTATCGGCGCGCTCGCCCAGGAGCAGACCCAGTGCGTCCACGATAATGGATTTCCCCGAGCCCGTCTCTCCAGTGAGCACATTAAAACCGGGCCCGAACGGGATCGAGACCTGCTCGACCAGTGCATAGTTTTCAATCTGCAGGGTATCGAGCATGTACAGATCGCTTCATTGTACGCCGCTCCACGCGAGTTCCTCCTATGCTAGCGTTAACCTAATGAGAACTGCGGCGCCCACGCCGCAGCGTGGCCGATATCGGCTGCGGAAAGGGAATGCCGTTGACCCTTCTAGCCTTTATCGCATCCGGGGATGCGATCACCGACATGCTGGCGAACACCGGCGGGGTGGCCAAGACCATTCTGGCCATCCTGCTGATTTTGTCGTTTGCCTCCTGGGCAATTATTTTCAACAAATGGCGGTCCTACCGCACCCGCCGGCGCAACACCCGCCGCTTCCTCCGCGCACTGTACAAGGTCAACCGGTTGAGCGAACTGCACGCCGCGAGCGACAACTTCCGCCCCGCTCCGGCGGCGGAAGTGTTCGAGGCCGGCTTCGACGAGCTCGAGCGCCAATTGCAGCCCGGCGCCAGCCACAGCATTGCCAGCGTCGAGCGGGCGCTGCGCGCCGAGACCGGCGACCAGGTGGCGATGCTGGAAAAGGGTCTGCCGTGGCTGGCGACCATCGCCTCCGCCAGCCCCTTCATCGGGCTGTTTGGCACGGTCTGGGGCATCATGGACGCCTTTCTGGACCTGAGCAACGTGGGCACCACCACCATACGGGCCGTGGGGCCGGGCGTGTCCGAAGCGCTGATCACGACCGCCGCCGGGTTGTTTGCGGCGATTCCGGCGCTGATCGCCTACAACCAGTTCGTGCACCAGGTGCGCGTGCTCACCACCGCCACCGAGGAGTGTGCGCTGGAGTTCACCAGCCGCGCCGAGGACGTGGTCAACTCGCCCAACGCCGAGCACGGGAAGGAGCACGCCGGCGAACGCTCGACCGTCGTGAGCCGCTAGGAGACAACTTCATGGCCACCTCCCTCCATCGCAGTTTTGGCACCTCGCTGGCCGAGATCAACGTCACGCCGTTGGTGGATGTGATGCTGGTGCTGCTGGTGATCTTCATGATCACGGCGCCGGTGATCCAGTCGGGCATCCAGGTAAACGTGCCGCAGACGCATAACACCAAATCGCTCACCAAGAACCTGCTGGTGGTCACCGTGGACCGCAGCGGCAACATCTACATCGGCGACACGCTCACCAACATCAGCACCATCGCCAAAGATCTCAAGGCGCATTTGCCCCACCCGAACGACAAGGCGATTTACGTCCGCGCCGACGAACATCTGGATTGGGGCACGCTGGCGCGGGTCATGGATGCCATCAAGGAGGGCGGCATGAGCCAGGTACAGATGGTCACGCAGCCATTCGACAAGATCCCGCAGGCGGCGAAGTAAATGTCCAGCGAGCGCACGCACCGGACCGAATCGGCGCGCGCCGGCGTGGCGCTGTCGCTGGTGCTGCACGCGGCGCTGGCCGGCCTGGTGGTGTACGGCGCCTTGATCGGCCATCTGCTGCCACTGGGCGGGGCGCACCCGGGCACGGCGGCCGCCGGTGCGATGCAGGCCACGCTGGTCTCGTCGGTGCCCGGCGGCGCCATTCCGATGCCGACGCCGATTGTGACGCCGACCAAAAACCGGCTGGCCAGCGACAGCGCCGCGAAGGGGATTACGCGCCCGACGCGCGCCGCCGCGCCGCGCCATTCGGTGGCGCTGCCCGCCTACGATGCCACCCGGCTCGCGCGCGAAGAAGCGCGTCGCGAACTCCGCAAGCTGGCGCAGGCCGATCGCGACAAGAAGAACAAATACGTTCCCAACGGGTCAGGCGGAGCGGTCTCGTTTGACGCCACCAACGGCGCCACCGGCGCCAGCGGCAGCGGCGGCGTGTCGTTTGGCGACGCCAACTTCGGCAACCTCTACACCGACTGGGTGAACCACCTGCGCGACCGCCTGCAGTTCTACTGGAACCAGCAGCCGCGCGACCCCACCCTCGCCCCTGGCCAAAAAGTCACCGTCACCCTGACCGTGCACCGTAACGGGCTAATTGATTCGATTCATTACGTCCGCCGCTCCGGTTCGGTCGAGGTCAACGGCATGGCCTTCAACTCGGTGGAGCAAATGGCCGCCGCCGAGCATTTCCCGCTGCCGCCCGGCTACGTCCCCGCTTCGCTCACCGTCACCGTGGCCTTTTTGTTGAACTAGCGACGGCGCGGTCCAGCGCGGGCTCGGCGGAGACGCTCGCAGCGCCGTCCCCGCACGCGATTTGTGGCGGCGCGGCCGCCCATCTCTGGACGCCCTCCCGTTGCTCCCACCCCAAGGCGCGAGCGCCTGGGGCGTGCCCGCTCTGCTCGGCGAACGCACCACCGGCACCTTTACCCGTCCAAGTTGCCTCGCCGGGCTGTCAAGCATCAATTATCTTCTTTATAACCAACCCACGAGGAGTCAGGATGCACCGCCGGAAGCACCGCCCGGGTGGTGCCGATCACGGAACCTTTTGCGGGAATAGTAGTATCAGAGGCTATGGACATCTTCCGGCAATGGCGCTTGGCGCTGCGGGGGCTTGCGCGTCGGCCTGCGTATGCGGCAACCGCGGTAATTGTATTGGCGTTGGGCATTGGAGCCACGGCAACGCTGTTTTCGGTGGTGAACACGGTGCTGTTGCGACCGCTGCCGTTTCCCGCTTCCGGCCAACTGGCGCTGGTGCTGGCCGCGAATCCAGCGAAGCGGCAGAACGCAAGCCTGGTGTCGCCGGCCGAGGTGGCCGACTGGAACCGCATGAACCAGGCGTTTGTCCCCGGCCTCGGCATCACCGGCCTATACGGCGAGAACGACACCGACACCAGTGGCAGCATGCCGCAGCGGCTGGCCGCCGTGCGCGTCTTGCCGGGCTTCTTCGGCGTCTACGGCATGCCGGCGCTGCGGGGGCGGACTTTTATCCCCGCCGAAGATGCCACCACCGGTCCCGGTGCGGCGGTGATCAGCTACGGCTACTGGACGCGCCGCTACGGCCGCAGCCTTTCGGCACTGGGCCAGCACCTGGTGTTGGGCGGCGTGGCCTACACCATCGTGGGTGTGATGCCGGCGGACTTCACCAGCTCGGCGACCGAGGCCTGGCTGCCGGCCAAGCTGCCGCAGTCGCTGCTGTCGGTGCGGGAAGCGCGGTTTCTGACCTGCATTGGGCGGCTGCGCGCGGGCGTGACGCTGGCGGCGGCGCAGGCGGATTTGGGGCGCATCCAGGCGCAGCAGGGGCGGAAATACACCGCCGAGCGGGGCTGGTCGGCGCAGGTGAGCAGCCTGAAGACCAACCTTGTCGGTGACGACAGCGCGGCACTCTGGATCGTGTTTGGGGCGACGCTGCTGTTGCTGCTGCTGGCGGTGGCCAACATCGCCGGGCTGACGCTGGCGCAGTTGCAGGGGCGGCGGCGCGAGCTGGCGATCCGGACGGCGCTGGGCGGTTCGGCGCGCCAGGTGGCGGCGGGCGTACTGCGGGAGTGCTTGTGGCTGGCGGCGATCGGGGCGGCGGGCGGCGGAGCGCTGGCGTGGGCGGGCGTGCGGGCGATTGCGGGGCTGGCGCCGGGCACGCTGCCGCGGATGGCGGAGTTAAGTTTTGACGGGCGCGGCTGGGCCTTTGCCGTGGTGGTGAGCGCGCTGGCCGCAGCGGCGTTCGGGCTGCTGCCGGCGCTCGGGGCGACGCGTCCGCGGCAGGGCCGGCTGGCGGGCCTGCTGGTCAGCCTCAATGCCGGCGCGCCCGGCGGCCGGCGCCGGGCGCAGCACGGGCTGGTGGTGGCGCAGTTTGCGCTGACGGTGCTGCTGGTGGCCGCGGCCGGACTGCTTTGGCGCAGTTATTACAATCTCAACCACGTCACCGCCGGCTTTGAGCCCGGCAACGTGCTCACCTTCCACATCGGCGCCGCCTGGAACGAGAACCGAACCCAGGTTGGCGCCATGCAGCATCGCGTGCTCGACCAACTCGACCACCTGCCGGGAGTCGTGGCGGCTGGTTTCACCAATTTTCTTCCTGCCAGCGACGCGACGCTGCAGTATCAGATCCTCTTGCAGGGCCTCGCCGGCCCAGCGCAAAACGGCGCTTTCTCGGCCGGCGAGCGTTCGGTGTCCCCCGGCTATTTCGCCTCGCTGAAAGTTCCAATCGTGGCCGGCGGCGACTGTCCGGCGATGCCGATCATGACGGACGCTGAGGTGGCGGGCACGGCGCTCGTCAACGAGAGTTTCGTGCGGACTTACTTGCGCGGGCAGGCGGCGGTGGGCCGGGAATGGAAGGTCGCGCAGGATGGGCCGACCGCGCCTTGGTCGCGCATTGTCGGCGTGGTCGGCGATGTGCGGGAGAACAGCCTGGCCGAGGCCCCGACGCCGTTTATATACGCCTGCATACCCGCCGGCGGCTGGCCCGACCCGAACTACGTGGTCCGCACCGCTGGCGGTGCGGGGCCAACCCTTGCCGCCCTGCGTGGCCTGGTGGCGAAGTCGGCGCCGGGGCGGGCGCTGTTTGGCGTTGAGCCATTGACGCAGTTGCTCGCCGCCGGACTGGCGCAGCCGCAACTGGAGGCCGATTGCCTGGCGATGTTTGCCGGATTCGCGCTGCTGCTGGCCGCGGTCGGACTCTATGGCCTGATCAGCCTGATGGTGCTGGCCCAACGGCGGGAGCTGGGCGTGCGGCTGGCGCTGGGAGCGCGGCCGTCGCAATTGGCGCGGACCGTGCTCGCCGGGGCAGCGCGTCTGGTGGGCTGGGGCGCGGCGGCCGGCTTACTGCTGACATGGGCGGCGGGCCACGCGCTCAGGGCGGTGCTGTACGGGATCTCGCCGTTCGACGGCGCGACGCTCACGGCGGCGGTCGCAGTGCTGGCCGCGATCGCGCTGTTGGCCGCCTGGCTGCCCGCCCGCCGGGCTGCCGCTACCGATCCGCTAGTGGCTCTGAAAAGCGATTAGACGTCCGCATTTGCGGCGAAATGCAGACCGCAATCATCAATTAATTTGGCGGCGCGGTCGCCCACTGGGCGACTGTCGCATCTTCCCGTGTCTCAGTTTGGGGGTGCACTCCAGGGTTATGGACTACTTGAAAATTGTCCAGCTTTCCCGTGTAAGTGATTGAAAATCCTGGAAAAGCGATTGGAGACGCTGGGCGCTTCAGGCGGCCTACCAAAGCAGAAAAAGGGTGACGCCGAGGCGCGATCCTCGGCGTCAGCAAGAGTATTCAATTGTCAATTCGAACCTACAGCCCGCCGCCCCTGGGGGCAGCCCAACCAGAGTCAGATGCGGCTCATGGTGTCTGGTTGGCCAGCCCCCAAAAGAAGCTGCCGGGCTACTCTAGCTGCCCGGACGGAACAGCGCCATCACGAACAGCTCGCGCTGGCCGATGGCGGGACCGAAGTGGCGCTGCTCGATGCGGTGCATCACGACCTCGGCAGGGCCGGTGAACCGCAGCATTTCGATGGCGGCGCCGTCGAGGCTGAGGGTGGCGCAGCGCGGGCGGGCGGAGTCATAAATAACTCATTTCAGCAGAATTATATGACCTATTCGGCCCGAAGGGCGGCCAGCGGGTCGGCGCGGGCAGCGCGGCGGGCGGGGAACCAGGCGGCGGCCAGGGCGGCGACGACCAGCAGCGCGGCAACGGCGGCGAGCGTGGCGGGGTCGGCGGGGCGGACGCCGAACAGCTCGCTCCGCAGCCCGCGCGTGAGCGCCCAAGCGCCGGCGAGCCCCAGGGCGAGGCCGGCGGCGGCGAGCGCGGCGGCGAGTCGCAGCATCATGTCGAGGACTTGGCCGGGGCGGGCGCCGAGCGCCAGCCGGATGCCGACTTCGCGCGTGCGGCGCGTGACCTCCTGCGCCAGCAGGGCATAGAGGCCAAGGGCGGCGAGCAGCAGCGCGAGCGCGGCAAACAGACCCGCGAGGCGGGCCAGCAGGCGCTCGCGGAACAGGAGCCGGGCGATGGTCTGGCGCTGGGTGGTGACGTCCGTGAGTGGCAGGTTGAGGTCAATGTGCCCGACGGTGCGGCGGACAGCCGCGAGCAGGGCGAGCGGGGGACCGGCGGTGCGCAACTGGAAGTTGGCGTAGCTGTGGTTCGAGGGAGTGTAGAACATGGGCTCGAACGCGGTGCGCAAGTTCTGGTTTTTGGCGTTGGCGACGACGCCGATGATCACATAGTGGGCGTACGCGTTGCCGAAAGATTGTCCGAGCGGGTTGGCGGCGGGGTAATAGGCGCGCGCGAAGGCCTGGTTGACGATAGCCGCGGTGGGCGGGCCGCTGGCGAGTGGCGGGCCGGCGGGCGTGCGGGGTCGGGCGGGGTGGAAGTCGTCCGGCTGAAAACTGCGGCCCAGCAGCAGCGGGATGCGGAGGGTGGTGAAAAAGGCCGGCCCCACCGACATGGCCAGGGGCGCGGCATGGCGGGCGCCGATGGTGACCGGCTCCTTGCTCCAAGTGTTGCTCAGGAAGGAATTGTCGCCGTAGGTCACATTTTCAACGCCGGGCAGGGCGCCCAGGCGGCGCCGCATGCGGGCATAGAGGTCGAGCGTCGCCTGGCCCTGATAGCCGGCGGCGGAGGCATCGATGTCGAACTGCAGCAGGTTGTGGGCGTCGAAGCCGGCGGGGATGGATTCCAGGTTGGTGAGCGTACGCAGGAGCAGGCCGGCGCCGGCGAGCACGACCAGCGCCAGTGCCAGTTGAACGACCACGAGAGCGTTGCCGGCATGGAGCCAGCGCCAGCGGCGGGTGGGGAAGATGGCCGCAGGCGAATCGCGCTTGAGGGCAGTGGCGAGGTCGGTGCGGCCGGCCGCGAGCGCGGGGGCCAGCCCGGCGACGAGACCGGTGAGCAGCGTGGCGGCGGCGGTGAAGGCGAGCACGCGGCCATCGAGCGCGAGCGGCAGCGCGGGCGGATGCAGAGCGCCGGAAAGCAGGAAAGCACGCAGCGCGCGCGCGGCGCCGAGCGCGAGGGCAAGACCGGCGGCGCCGCCCAGGGCGGCGAGCAGCAGGCTCTCGCCCAACAGATCGCCGAGCAGGCGGGGGCGGGAGGCGCCGAGCGCGCGGCGCAGCGCCAGCTCGCGCCCCCGGCGCTGGGCGCGCGCCAGCAGTAGGCCGGCGACGTTGGCGCAGGCCAGCAGCAGGATGGCGCCGGAAACCCACAGCAGCAGCTCGAGTGACGGCGCGTACTTGGTGCGCGAGCCGGCAAGGCCGGTCTGGGCCGGGAGCAGGGCGACGGCGGGCTGATCCTGGGCGCTCGAAAGTGGCGGCGAGGCGGCGAGCATGGCGGCGCGCCAGCGGGCACTGACCTCAGCCTGCGCCCGGGCGGGCATGACGCCCGGGCGCAATCGGCCGAACAGCACCAGATAGGCGCCGCGTGGTCCGCCCGACATGTTGGGATCTACGTTGATCATCGTGGCCAGCGTGGTCCAGCCATCCAGGATGCTGCCGGGCGTGATGCCGCCGAAGTTTTTTGGCGCCACGCCCACGATCGTCACCGGCTTTCTGTTGAGGGTGACCGTGGCGCCAATCGCGTCCGGCGAGCCGCCAAACGCGCGCTGCCACAGGTTCCAACTGAGCACCAGCGTGAGCGGGGCCGAGGGGCGGTCATCGGCCGGGGCGAACAGTCGCCCGGCGGCGGGCCGCACGCCCAGCATTTGAAAGTAGTTCCCCGCCACCCCACGGGTGTAGATCTCGCTTGCAGTCCCATGGCCGCCGAGCGTGTAGTTGTCTGTGCCGCTGAGCGCGGTCACGCCCGCCAGAGCGCCCGGCTGCGCCTGGAGGGAGCGGAAGAAGGGCTCGGTGAAACTGCAGCCCGAGAACTGCCCGCCGCCTGCGTCGCCGCAGTCGCCATACGAGGCCGCGCCGCTGAATTTGGGGAAGCTGCGCGCGCTCCAGCGCAGCACCACGAGGCTTCCGGGGTCGCCGACCGGGAGCGGCCGCAGCAGCAAGCTGTCGAGCAGGCTGAAGATGGCGGTGTTGGCGCCGATGGTCAACGCCATGGTGACCACCACCACCGCGCACACGCCGGGCTGGCGGCGGAGCACGCGCCTGGCGGCGGCGAACAGGGATGCGGACAATGCCATATCTATATAACCCGCGGCTGAGCCCGCTCGTGGCAAATTGTTGGCGTGGGCCTCAGCGCGGCTTCGCGGTGGGCGGACCGCTGGCGGGCGGCCGGCCGGCGGGCGTGCGGGGACGGGCGGGCGCAGCGGCACGGTCGCCCTTCTCAGGACGCCCTCCCGATGCTCCCACCCCAAGGCGCAAGCACCTTGGGGGCCCGGGGGGTCGGGCTGCGGCCGGAATTCGCTTGGCGGCAACGCGCGCCCGCTCGGCTCAGGGCGCGTCCAAGTTGCCTTGCGGCGAGGCGCCCCACCCAGCGCCAACTGCCAGCCCAGCGCCCCTGGGGCTCGCGCTTTGCGGACGCGCCTCAGCGCAGCAGTTGCACCGCGGCCAGCGCGCCGGCGCCAATGGCGAGCCAGAGCAGCAACGCCAGCAGCAGCGGGCGCACGCCCAGGCTGCGCAACGTATGGCGCGAGAGCCCGGCGCCGATGAGAAACAGTGTGAAGGTGAAGCCCAGCACCGCCAGCCGCGACAGCCACGGCCCCAGCGCGGCCAGCGGCGCCACCAGGGTGCGCGCCAGCGAGGCCAGCAGAAACAGGGCGATAAACCAGGGCACTTGCACCTTGGCGCGGGAGCCGGTCTTCCAGCCCGCGATGATCGCCACCGGCACGATCCAGAGGGCGCGGGAGAGCTTGACGGCGGTGGCGGTCTGCAGCGCCACCAGTCCATACTCGGAGGCGGCGCCGACCACGGACGAGATGTCGTGGATGGCCATGCCGGCCCAGGTGCCGAACTGCACCTGAGTAAGCGCGAGGTGGTGGCCCAGGCGCGGGAACAGATACAGTGCCACCGCGTTGAGCAGGAACACCACCCCCATCGCCAGGCTCATCTCGGCCTCCGGCGCCTCCACCACGGCGGAGACGGCGGCGATGGCGGAGCCGCCGCAGATGGCGGTGCCGGCCGCGATCAGCGTCGCCAACCGGCCGGGGATGCGGAGCCAGCGCGCCAGCGCCGCCGCCAGCAGAAAGGTGCCCGAAATGGTCAGCAGCGCCAGCCCCAGGCCGCGCTCGCCCGCCCGCGCCACCGCCCCGAGGTCCATGCCGAAGCCCAGCAGCACGACGCTCACCTGCAGCAGCAGCCGCGCCGCCGGCCGGGTGCGGCGGGCGAAGGGATTGCCCACGGCCAGCGCCAGCGCGATGCCGAGCGCCAGGGCGAGGCCGGGCGTCGCCCAGGGCGAGAGGCAAAACGCCGCCGCCAGCAGATAGAGCAGGGTCACCCACATGCTCTTCAGGATCGGGGGCGGCGGGACAGAACTCCAATATATAATTACATTGGCTGCCATACATTTTATATATGTTGAATCTGCACCACGTGCGGCTGTTCGCCGCCGCCGCCGAACATGGCAATGTGAGCGCCGCGGCGGCGCGCCTGCGCCTGAGCCAGCCGGCGCTTTCCAAACAGGTGCAGGAACTGGAGGCGGCGCTGGGGGTGCGGCTGCTCGAGCGCCTGCCGCGCGGCGTGCGGCCCACGGCGGCGGGCGAGCTGCTGGCCGGCTACGCCCGGCAGATCGGGGCGCTGGCGGAGGAGGCCGAGGGGGCGCTGGCCGACCTACGCGGCCTGCGGCGGGGCCGGCTGCGGCTGGGGGCCAGCATGACTATCGGCGTCTATCTGCTGCCGCGGCTGGTGGCCGGGGCGCGCCAACGCTGGCCCGGTCTCGATATTGACTGCGAGATCGGCAACACCGACGCGGTGCAGCGGGGCCTGGTGGAGCGCCGGCTTGATCTGGGCCTGGTCGAGGGTCCGGGGCCGCGGGAGGAGCAACTGGCCAGCCGCACGTTCCAGCGCGACGCGATGATCGTGGTGGCCTCGCCCGCGCTGCGGCCGTGGCCGCGCAGCCTGGCGCAGTTGGCGGCCGCGCCCTGGGTGATGCGCGAGCCGGGCTCGGGCACGCGCGCCGTGGCCGAGCGCGCGCTGGCGCGGCTGGGGGTGCGCCTCCACCCCGCCTGGACGTTCAACAACCCCGAGGCCATTCAGCAGGCCGTGCTCGCCGGTTTGGGGGTGGCGCTGATGCCGCAGGTGGCGGTGGCCTCGGCCCTCGCCGAGGGGCGCCTGCGCCAGGTGCCGGTGCCGGGCCTCACGCTCCGCCGCCCCCTGCGGGCGCAATGGCTGCGCCCACGGCCGCTGACTCCGGCCGCGGCCGCATTTCTGGCCAGCCTGCACCCCGCCGCCGGCGCGTGACGAGAGCGCGGGAGCGCCGGCTGCGGTTCGCGGCGCGGCCGCCCTATTCTGGACGCCCTCCCGTTGCTCCCACCCCAAGGCGCACGCGCCCTGGGGGCCCCAGGGGTCGGGCTGCGGCCAAAATTCGCTGGGCGGCAACGCGCGCCCGCTCTGCTCAGGGCGCGTCCAGGTTGCCTCGTATGGACGGGCGCGGGCCTCTGCCCGTGCTCGGCTGAGACGCTCGCACCGCCGTGCCCGCACTCGAAGGGCTGTGGAGCGCCGGCCCGGGGCCCGGCGAGCCCAAGCCGACCCCCTGACCGCGCTCCGCGGCGAGTGCAGCCATGCACGCCGCGGCGACCTACGGCAGCAGTTTGGTGGCGTGGGCCGCCACGGTCTGAAGATGCCGGACTCGCCAGGCGTTCCAGACTGCCTCGCCCCATGCCCGTACCAGGCGCTGGCGTTCGGAGGCACTGGCGGCGGCAGCGACATCGGCGATGGTCAGCGTGCCCGCAAAGGACGGGGGCTCGAGCCGTTGGAATCCGGCAACCCGACAGGCGTCTTCGACGATTCGTTTGAGGGCCGCGGTTGCGTGTGTGGCTGCCAGGCCCTTTTCGTACACCAGATACAGGCCGACAAGGTGGCTGTTCACCGACTGGATGGCGCGTCGTTCCGGCTTGCCGGGGTGCTGGCATGCGTAGGCATCCACGATGGTTTGGTGGAGGCCGGGATCGCGGTGGTCGGGCGCGTACTGGTTCGCGAGCACTTGTCCGTACAAGCTCCAGCAGCCCGGCGACGAAGTCATATATGGATGGATGGGCCCGTCAATGTCGGGAGCGAGCGCGCCGCAGGAAAAACAAGGCTTCTGGCGATCCATGGTCACGGCAACCTGGATTAGTGGGCGGAGATGGCCTTGGTGGATTTGGGCCGTTTCATCAGCAGCACCAGCGGGGTCATCAGCAAAAAGACCACCGCCAATACCCAGAAGGCCTCGACGTAGCTGAGCAGCGCCGCTTGCTGCTGGACCATTCCGTAGACGGCGCCCAGCGCCTGGCGCCCGGCGGTCGCCGCATCCACGCCGCGGGCGATCAGCATCGCCTTAAAGCCGGCCAGCATATGCCGCAGGGTGGGATTGGCGGCGCTGACGTTGGCGACGAGGCGGTTCTGGTGGAACTGGCTGCGGCGCACCACCAGGGTGGTCACCGAGCTGATGCCGGCGCCGGCGCCGAGATTGCGCATGAGGTTGAACAGGCTGGTGGCGTTGCCCATCTCGCTGTTGGGCACCGGGTCCATGGTGACCGTAGTCAAGGGGACAAAAATGAACGCCAGGCCGGCGCCCTGGATGATTTGCGGCCAGAAAAAACCCCAGGGTCCGGTGTTGAGATCGAAATGGGAGAAGGCCCAGAGGCTATAGGCGCCGGTGAGCAGGCCGAGGCCCAGCAGGATGCGCGGGTCCCATTTGCGCGAGAGCAGGATGCCGGTGATGGGCATGAAAATGAGCGCACCGATGCCGCGGGGCGCGGTCCAGATGCCGGCGGCGACGGCGCTGTAGCCGAGCAACACCTGCATGAACAGGGGCAGCAGCACCAGCGCGCCATAGAGCACGAAGCCCAGCAGCGTCATTAAAAACACACCGGTGGCGTAGGTGCGGTCCTTGAAGACGCGCAGGTTCACGATGGGATCTTTGATCTTGAGCTCCCAAACGACAAACGCGGTCAGCAACGCCATGGCGATGATCGCCAGCGCGACGATGAAGTGGGAGCCGAACCAGTCGGCCTCCTGCCCCTTGTCGAGCATGATCTGCAGGCAGGCGATACCGACCGCCATCATGCCCAGACCCCAGCCGTCCACGCGGCCGCCGCGGGGCTTGATGTAGTGCGGGTCCCAGATGAACATCTTGGTCATGATGATGCTGGCGATCCCGATCGGCAGGTTGATGTAGAACACCCAGCGCCAGGAGAAGGCGTCGGTGAGCCAGCCGCCGAGGGTGGGGCCGAGAATGGGGGCGACCACAATGCCCAACCCCCAGAACGCCATCGCCTTGCCGCGATCCTCGGGCGGAAAGCTCTCGAGCAGCACCGCCTGCGAGATCGGCTGGAGCGCGCCGCCAAAGGCGCCCTGCAGCACACGGAACAGCACCAGCGCCGGCAGCGTGGGGGCGATGCCACACAAGAGGCTGGCGCCGGTGAAGCCGGTGACGGCGGCAATGAGCAGGCGCTTGCGTCCGAACTGATTGGCGAGCCAGCCGGTGATGGGCAGGATGATGGCGTTGGCAACCAGGTAGCTGGTGAGCACCCAAGTGGCTTCGTCAATGGTGGCCGAGAGGCTGCCGGCGATGTGCGGCAGGCTGACGTTCACCACCGACGTGTCCAGCACCTCGAGGAAGGTGCTGAGCATCACCGTGATGGCGATGATCCAGGGATTGATCAGCGGCCTGCTGTCGTCATTCGCCATGAACAGGGACTCTTATCGCGGCATGGTCCAGGCTGGGGTTGCCCCGCAACTGCACTGCGCTAGCCGCTGGCTACTATTTGGTGAAAACGGTGGCCTCGACCGACATGCCGGGGCGCAGCCGGGTTAGGTCCTGGCCGCCGGCGAAAGTGATCTTGACCGGGACGCGCTGCACCACCTTGACGTAGTTGCCGGTGGCGTTTTCCGGCGGCAGCAGGCTGAAGATGGCGCCGGTGCCGGCGCCGATGGAGTTGATCTGGCCGCGGAGCGTGGTCCCGAAGGCATCGACGCCGATTTCGGCGGACTGGCCGGTGTGCATGTTCTCGAGCTGGGTTTCTTTGAAATCGGCCACCACCCAGACGTCGTTGACCGGGACCACCACCAGGGCGGTTTGACCGGGGGCAAAGTTCTGCCCCAGCTCGACATGCTTGTCGCCGACCTGGCCGTCGCTGGGCGCGGTGACGGTGGTGTAGTCGAGATTGAGCTGGGCGAGGGCCAGGGCGGCTTCCGCCTGCGCCACCTTGGCTTGGGCCAGCCGCGCCTGCGAACGGCTGACGGAAAGTTGCTGGGGGGCGGTGGCGGCCTTGCGCTCGTCGGCGGCGGCCTGGGCGACCTTGTCGCGCGCCACCTGGACGTTGGCCTGGGCGCTGGCCACCTGCTGCCCGGCGGCGGCAGCCCGCGCCTGGGCGGCATCGACGCCGGCGGCGGCGGTTTTGGCCGTGGTGGCGGCCTGGTCGTATTGCAGTTGACTGACCTCCTGCTTGCCCACCAGTTGGGCATAGCGATGCTCGGTGGTGACGGCGTTTTGGGCGTTGGCCTGCGCCTGATTGACGCTGGCCTGGGCGGCGTTGAGTTGGGCCTGCGCCACCCCCACCTGCTTTTCCGCCAGGGTCGCGCCCGCCTGCGCCTGGCGCAGCATGGCCTGGGCGGCGGTCAGGGTGCCGGCGCTGGAGACGCTGGTAATGGGGATATTGGTGCTGGCGCTGGCGGCGGCGGCCCGCGCGGCGGCCAGGTTGGCCTGGGACTGCTGGAGCGCGGCCTGGTAGTCGCGCGGATCGAGGCGGAACAGCACTTGGCCGGCGCGCACCATCTGGTTGTCGTTCACGTCGACCTCGATGACGGTGCCGGCAACGCGCGGCGCCACCGACTGGACGTGGCCCTGAATCTGGGCGTCATCGGTGCTCTCACGATTGCGGTAATGCAGATAGAAGGCGATGGCGGCGGCAATCAACACCAGAATGACGATCGCCACTGCCAGGGTGCGTCCGCGGCGCGAGGGGGCGACAGTGGAGCCTGCAGATTCCGGCGGCGTGGTGGTTTGGGTCGACATGATCGTGATCCTTAGCGAGCGGGCAGATAGTGCCGGTAGTCGGTCGCGGCGACGCCCAGCGCCTGGGCGAGCGTGGCCTTGGCCAGGTTGTAGCCATAGAGGCTGGCGATGTAGGCTTCGTCGGCTTCGGCCACCGACTGCTGAGCCTGCACCACATCGAGATTGTCGGCCACGCCGGCCTTGAACCGGTCCTGGGCCAGCGTCAGTTCCTGCTGCGCCAGGCTGCGGGTATTGCTCGCCACGCCCACCTGCTGGCGGTTCTCTTGCAGATCGAGCAGCGCCGAGCGCACCTGCACGGCGATAGCCGCCCTGAGGTCGGCCGCGCGGTTTTCGGCGTCGCGCACTTGCGCGGCGGCCCGCAGCCGCTGAGCGCGCAACAGCCCGCCGGAAAACACCGGCACCTCAATCGTGGCGCCGACGGAAAAGATGGGGTGGTTGCTGTCGATTTCGTGGCCGATGGTGCCGTAGTTGCCCTGGAGCGAGAGAGTGGGCAGACGCGCGTCGCGCGCGGCCGCCACCAGCAACTGCGCCGACCGGACGGTTTGCTGCGCGGCGCGGAAATCCGGGCGCGTCGCCAGCGCCTGGGCCACCGCCGCCGCCGGCGTGGGCGGATTCAAAGCCTCGAACGCGGCCACGGTGGCGAAGCTGAACTGCTGCTCGAGCGGCAGGCCGATGGCGCGCGCCAGCGTCAGCCGCTGCTTGGCGAGTGCGTTTTCCTGGGCGGTGAGCTGCTGCTGCTGGCGGTCCTGCTGCACGGCGGCGCGCACCACGGTCAGCGCTTCCACGGTGCCCGCCTTCAGCATGTCCTGCGCCTGCTGCAAGGCGTTCTGCGCGGTGGCGAGCTCGGCCCGGGCGGCCTCGACCCGGCTCTGGTCTGCCACCCCCAGCAGATACTGGTTGGCCACCGCCAGCACCACCAGGTTGCGCGTGGCGTCGTAGTTGAGTTGGGCCACGCTTTGCAGCCCGCTCGCCGCGCGCGCGCTTTGGATGGCGGACAGGTCAAGCAACGGCACGTTGGCGGCGGCGCTGGCCTGAAACACATTGAACGGGCCCACGAGCTGCGGAAATCCCGGAAAGCTGAAGCCAAACGCGGCCAGGTTGATCTTTTGCCGCAGCTCGCCGGCGCTCGCATTCACGCTCGGCAACAGGCCCGCCAGTGCGCTCAGACGCTGCGCCCGCGCCTGCTGGCTTAGATTGGCCGCCAGCAGCGGAGCCAGATTCTGGCGCAGGCCGCGCGCGATGGCGTCGCCCAGCGTCAGCGGCAGCGTGCCGGGCATCACGGCGCCGACCGGCACGCCCCCGGCCAAATCGTTCATGCCCGGCGCCGCGAACGGCACCTGCACCGGTGGCGCGACCACCGACCGCGCCGGCGGCAGGCCTTGCGCCAGCGCCATGGTTGCCATTAACCCCGTCCCCAACGCCACCACTACGGCTTGCCTCATGCTTTTGCCCCGCAACCATTCCAAAACAAATCAAAAACGAAGCTCTCGCCGTCCAGGCCGGCTTCCAGCCCCGGCACGCCCGAGAACCGCATCGTGAATACACCCTTCACCAAGTCCATGAGGGCGACGGCCGCAGCCTGCGTGTTGACGGCGCGCAACTCGCCCGAGCGCACCCCGGCATCCAGCACGCCCGCCAGATAGGAGGCCGCCTCCAGGTACAGCGCATGCATCGGCCCATCTTTGGTCCGGCACATGTGCCCAAACTCGGTCACGTACATCCGCACAAACTGCTCGTCGGAGCGCAGGAACTCGAAACGCACCCGCAGCCCCGCCTGAATCTTCGCCCGCGCGCCTTCAACGGCCTCCATGTCGCATTTCATCTCGTCCAACATCGTCCGGAAGCGCGAGCTCAGGGCGGCCCAGAAAATGGCGTCCTTGCTGGCGTAATAGAGATAGATAGTGCCCTTGGCGACGCCGGCCTCAGCCGCAATCAGGTCCACGGTCGCATCCGCATAGCCGTGCTCGCCGAAGACCTTGCGGGCGGCCTCAAGAATTTCCGCCTCACGGAATTCGGTCAGCGCCTGGCGGCGAGTTTTGCCTTGCAATGTCATGTCATTCTTAAGACTGACTGGTCAGTCAATTTATTACAACACCATTCTTACGCGCGGCGGCGGCGGGTGTCAAGCCAATTTAGGGGGACAAAAGCAGGGACGGCTGAGGCCGGGCGCGGTGTATGGCTTCAGGATGCGAGCGCGCTGGGCTGCAAGGCCTTTTCTAGGGCAAGGAGGCGGACTTTGATGCCAAGCCCGCTGCGGCCGGCGTAGCCGACCAGGGCGCCATCGCTGCCAATCACGCGATGGCAAGGCACCACGATGGGGAGCGGGTTTCTGCGATTCGCGCCGCCGACGGCGCGGCAGGCTTTGGGGCGGCCGACAGCGCGGGCGACCTGGGCGTAACTGGCGGTGGCGCCGTAGGGGATGTCGAGCAGCGCCTTCCAGACGCGCTGCTGAAACGGCGTGCCGACCCAGTCGAGCGGATAGTCAAAGTTCTGGAGCGAACCGCTGAAGTAGGCTTGCAGTTGCTGGGCGAGCTCGGCGGTGGCGCCGGCGGAGGCAGGAGCATCGGTGGGGACGGGAGCGCGGCCGAATTGAATGGAACGGGCGCCACGATTGGATATGAGCAGCGTCAGCGGGCCGATGGGAGAATCCATCACCGACCAATGGAGAGCGCTGGTCACAGTTTCAGGGTAACGCATTTAGAGCAGAGGCGGCACGGTCGCCGTTTCGAAGTTGGCGGCGGCGCGGCCGCCCTTTTCAGGACGCCCCATCCCTGACAATTCCAGCGCGCAGGTGCGTCGGGTGCCCCCTGGTCGGTCTGCTGTCGCAATTCGTTTGGCGGCAACGCGCACCCGCGCTGCTCGGTGCACGCGCCAGCGGCGCCTTCACCCGTCCAAGTTGCCTGGTTAACCTCCCAGCGGCGGGCTGCGGCAAGGCTACCATGGAGGCTTGACGGGGCTGGTCATTGCGGGGTTGGGCCTGACCGCGGCGGCGGTGCTGGGGCTGATATGGCTGGCGGCGGCCGCCCCACCGGTGGCACGCTTCCCGTGGTATGGAGGGTGGGCGTTGGCGGCGCTGGCGGCTTGCGCGCTGATGTTGGCGCTGCGGGTAGCGTGGGTGGCAACTTTTTTCACCGCGCTGATGTGGACCGCCTACATTGCGGCGGTGGATGCGGCGGTGTATCGGCTGCGCGGGGATTCGCTGCTGCGCCGCCCCGGCGCGCTGGCCGCCATGGCGCTGCTGTCGGTGCCGCTGTGGCTGATTTTCGAGGCCTACAACCTGCGTTTGGCGAACTGGCGATACGTGGGCGTGCCGGCCCGATTCTGGCTGTTTGCCGTGGGCGCCACCTGGGCGTTCGCCACCATCCTCCCCGGCATTTTTGAAACCGCGGACCTGATCCACACCGCCTGGACCAGCCGCTGGCGTTGGCCGAGGTGGCGCAGCCGGGGCTGGCCGTGGATGGCGGCGGGTGCGGCGCTGCTTGCGGTGCCGCTCGTCGCGCCCGCCGCCTGGGCACCCTATCTGTTCGCCCTGGTGTGGGCGGGTTTTATATTCCTGCTGGACCCGGTGAACCGCGCCTGCGGCTGGCCCGCGCTGCTCGCCGACCTGGAGCAGGGCGCGGCCGGGCGCATCGCCGCCCTGCTGTTGGCGGGCGCGGCCTGCGGGTTCCTGTGGGAGTGCTGGAATTACTGGGCGGCGGCGCGCTGGGAATACGTGTTTCCGATCCTGCACCGCTACCGCATCTTTGCCATGCCCGCGCCGGGGTTTCTGGGGTTTCCGCCGTTTGCGCTGGAATGCTTTGTGCTCTACACGCTGGCCGCGCACGCGCTGCTGCCGCCCCGGCTGCGCGCCCGCCTGCTGGAGCCTTGTGCTAGCCTGAACGCCAGGAGGGTTGCCGAGATTTGGCCGGACGCGCGGAACTGAGATGGTCGCAACTGCGGGTGGGCATCGTGGTGGCGATCGCGGTGGCGATCATCGTGTTCGTCATCTTCGCCAGCACCGGCGGGTCGGGCTGGTTCGCCTCCCGCATGACACTGCACACCTACGTGCCGGATGCGGGCGGTATGCGGCCGGGCGCGAGCGTCAACCTGGAGGGGGTGGGCATCGGCAACGTCACCACCATTCACCTCGCCGAAAGCCCGCCCGACGCCCAAAATCCGGTCGAGGTGACCATGCAGGTCAGCGAGGGGCATGAACGCTGGCTGCGCACCAACTCGACGGTGGAGCTGGGCACGGCCGGACCGCTGGGCGAGACGCTGGTGAACATCAGCGCTGGCACACTGGCCGCGCCGCCGGCCCACGACGGCACGGTGCTGCCGGGAGCGCCCTCGACCGGCATCAACCAGTTGCTGGTCTCCAGCCACAATGTGATTCAAAACGCCAACCTTATGGAACAGCGCATCGGGCAGCTCCTCGACCAGATTCAAAATGGCAAGGGCTCGCTGGGCAAGCTGCTCTACAGCAGCGAGCTCTATGACCGCTTCAATGACACCGCGCTGAACCTGCAGCACATCACCGCCAAGCTGAATTCCGGCCAGGGCACGGCCGGCAAACTGCTCAACGACGCCTCGCTTTACGACAACCTGAACACCACGCTGGCCAACCTCAACGCGTTGTTGAACTCGATCCAACATGGCAACGGCACCGCTGCGCGGCTGATCAACGATCCCAGCCTGTACAACAACCTCAACCAGGTGACGACCAGCCTGCACCAGACGATTGTGGCGCTCAACGCAGGCCACGGCGCGCTGGGCGCCCTAATGACGGACTCGGCGACCAGCGCCAAGCTGAAAGATTCCCTGGCGCGGCTCGACGCCGTGCTGCAGTCGCTGCAGGCAGGCCAGGGCACGGCCGGCAAGCTGCTCACCGATCAGGCGCTCTACAACAACCTGACCAACCTGAGCGCCGAAGCCCGGGCGCTGATTCAGGCCATCCGCGCCAACCCGAAGCGGTATCTGACCATTCATCTCGATATTTTCTAGGCGGGGGCATTATTTGGCGCGGGGCCTGGCGTGGCACGGCCACCCGCTTGCATTACTTGGCGCGGGGCCTGGCGTGGCTCCGCCACGCAACCCGCTTACGATTGTGCGGGCGTCCAGCGCATGCGCCGGCGGAGCCAGCCAGTGCGCCGCGCAGCGTGCTATGACCACGCTGTCACGCGCATGAAATATCCTGCAGCTTATGTTTTTAGTTTGACTCTAAGCCGGTTGTGGACATACAACCAAGTAACATCTACGCCCTATTCCGGGCGGCACTCGGACGAAAGAGGAGCGACTTTTTTATGATGCGAACCCTGCAGATGCGGTGGCTGATCACGGTGGCATGCCTGCTGGCTGGCGCCGGGATGGCGTGGTCGCAGGTGGCGACCAGCACGTTGAGCGGCACGGTGCTGGACAGCGCCAATGCTTCGGTACCGGGGGTCGCCGTCACGGTGGTGAATCCCAGCACAGGGGCCAAGCTGGCCGCCTCCACCGACCTGCACGGCTACTGGGCGCTGCCGGCGATGTCGGCCGGCACGTACCAGGTTTCGGTGTCGCACGTGGGCTTCCAGACGCAGGTGGTTTCGAACGTCAAGATTGACGCCGGCGTGCCGGCGACGGTGAACGTGACGCTCAAAGTGGGCGAGGCCAGCCAAACGATCGAGGTCACCGGCGGAGCCGAAGTGCTGCAGACCTCGACCGCGGCGGTGAGCTCGACGCTGCAGGGGGCACAGATCCACAACCTTCCGTTCACCAGCCGCAACGTCACTGAGCTGATCGCGACCCAGCCCGGCACGCAAACCGGCGATGCGGTGCGGCAGTCGCTGATGGACGGCCTGCCGCAGTCGGCGATCAGCCAGACGCTGGATGGCATCAACATCCAGGACAACACCGCCAAGTCCGGCGACGGCGTATTTGTGGCCGTGTTTCCGCGCACCGACGCGGTGGAGGAGGTGACGGTGGGTTCGGCCGCGGCCGGCGCCGACAGCCTCGGCGGCGGCGCGGTGCAGATCAAGTTCGTCACCCGTTCCGGCAGCAACCAGTGGCACGGCGACCTGTTCGAACAGAACCGCAACCAAGCGCTCGAGGCCAACTACGTCTTCAACGCCGCCTCCGGGCTGCCGCGTGACAAGCTGAACCTGAACGAGTTCGGCGGCAGCGTGGGCGGGCCCATCCTGAAGAACAAGCTGTTCATGTTCTTTTCGGTCGAGGCGTTCCGGTTGCCGCAGTCCTTCCTGATCACCAACCAGAACTGGCTGACGCCCACCGCCCAGACCGGCGTGTTCACCTACAAGGACTCCAAGGGAAACGTACAGGCGATCAACCTGTACGCGCTGGCGACGGCACAGAACGCGAGCCTGCCGGCCGGCACCCGGGCCTTCGCCACCGCGCCCGACCCGCTGCTGGCCAAGACCGAGGCCGACATCCAGACGCTGGTGGACAAGAGCGAGCTGGCGCAGGTGAGCCGCATCACCAGCAACAACGACTACAACCGCTACAACTTCAGCTCCGCGCCCCCGACCTACAACAACCGCAACTTCCCGGTGGCGCGCTTTGATTGGGACATCAACGCCAAAAACCGGCTCAGCTACATCACCAACTGGCAGACCAACGACCGCCATCCCGACGCGCTCAACGGCACGGTGCAGATTCTGCCGGGCACGGGCACGGTGTTGGGCTCGCCCGATATCGCCGACCAGATCGGCGAGGAGTTCACCGACGACGCGCAGCTGCGCACCATCTTCTCCCCGACAATCACCAACGCGCTGAACTGGGGTATCGAGGGCGGCAACGTCTGGTTCAGCTCCGGGCTCACGCCGGTGCCCTACGCCCAGTGGAACAATGTGCTGCCGAGCTTCAACGGCTACATCACCAACCCCTACCGCTCCACCATTGACAGCCAGTCCAAGCGCAATACCCCGGTGACCAACTTCAGCGACGCGGTCTCCTGGCTGAAGGGCAGCCACCTGCTCCAGTTCGGCTTCGATTTCAGTTCGGTAAGCGGGTACTCGTCAAACAACGGTTCGCAGATCCTGCCCACGCTGACGCTGGCGAACCTCTCGACCGATCCGGACAACTCCGGCAGCACCAGCCTGTTCACCACCACCACGCTGCCCAACAGTTCCTCGACGCAGCGCAGCGACGCGGCCGCGCTCTATGCGGTGCTGACCGGGCGGGTGTCGGCGATCACCAGCTCGGCTTCGCTGGACCCGACCACCGGCACCTACGGCCCGTTCCACACCATCAGTTGGACGCGGCAGCGCGAGTATGGCATCTACGCCCAGGACGACTGGAAGGTGAGCCCCCGGCTGTCATTCAACTACGGGTTGCGCTTCGACAAGCAGCAGCCCTTCCAGGATCTGACCGGCGCCAGCACCACCAACCCGGGGCTGGCGGGCATGTACGGGGTCTCGGGCGTGGGCAACCTGTTCATGCCGGGCACGCTGACGGGCGTAACGCCTGGCTTCCAGCAGGTGGCCAAGGGCGCCTACGCCTACAACACCAGCTATAAGTTCGACCCGACTGTGGGCTTCGCCTATCAGCTTCCAAGCTGGGGCGGGTTCATGCACACGCTGCTAGGCAGCAACTCGGTGGTGCGGGCCGGGTTTGCGATTTCGAACATCCGCGAGGGCATTGGCGAGTTCACCGGCGTACTGGGGCGCAACCCAGGCGCCACGCTCTCCACGTCGGTAAACCCGAACACGGCGCCCGCGGTGTTCCCGGCCGGCAGCGTGTACTTCAGCGACGCGGCCTCGACCCGCCCCACGCTGGCGCCGACTTCGATTGACCCCAACTTCCCCGAGACGAGCTACCCCATCCCGGTGCAGACCAGCAACTCGCTGAACACCTACGATCCCAACCTGAAGATGGAGTATGTCTCCTCCTGGGACTTCGGGCTGCAGCGCGAGTTCGGCGCCAACACCGCGCTCGAAATTCGCTACGTCGGCAACCACGGCACCGACCTCTTCCGCACCTTCAACCTGAACGAAGTCAACATTTTCGAGAACGGCTTCCTGGATGAGTTCAAAACGGCGCAGGCCAACCTCGCCCTCGCCCAGCAGTCGAGTCCGACCAGCACCACCTTCGCCGGCCTGGCGGGGCAACAGTCGGTGCCGATTCTGACGACGGCGCTGGGCAAGAGCAGCGATCAAACCACGGCCACGCGCCTGGAGGAGGGCGCCGCCGGCGCCCTGGCCACCAGCATCGCTACCAATGTGGGCGAAATGGGCAGCCTGGTCAAAGCCGGCTACGCACCCAATCTGTTTGTGGTGAACCCGGCCACGACCAGTTCCGTGAACCTCACCACCAACGGCGGCGACAGCACCTACAATTCGCTGCAAATCGTGCTGCGGCGGCGCATGAGCGCCGGGCTGCAGGTGCAGGGCAGCTATGTCTATTCCAAGTCGCTGACCAACACCAGCAACACGCCGTTCACGCTGCGCAATGTGGGCGCCGACAAGGCGCCGTCGTTTTCCGACCAGCGCGACGCCTTCAAGTTCAATTGGATTTACCAGCTCCCGATTGGGCCCAAGCACTATCTGCTCAGCCATATGCAAAACGCGGTGGGCCGGGCGCTGCTGACCAACTGGTCGTTTGACGGCGTGGCCCGCGTGCAGAGCGGCGTGCCCGAGGAACTGGGCAGCGGCACCGGTTTTGCCACGGTGAATAACGACGATCCCGGCGTGGTGCTGCACGGCATCACGCCCAAACAGCTCCAGAGCGAGATGCATCCCTACGTCGTGGGCAGCGACCCGAGCGCGGTGGTTTACTATCTGCCGCAAGCGCTGGTAACCAACACCAAGGCCGCCTACGGCATTGCGGGCACGCTCGACCCTTCCGCGCCCTATATCGGGCCGCCGGCGGCGGGCGAGTTCGGCCAGCGCGTCTACCTGTATGGCCCATGGCTGTCGAAGTTTGACATGAGCCTGACCAAGGTGGCTCCGATTCACGAGAGCATGAACCTCGAGATGCGGGTGCAGGCGCTCAACGTGTTCAACGCCATCAACTTCCTGCTACCGGGTCAGAGCCTGCAGAGCGTGGATTCGAGCAGCTTTGGACAGACGACGAACGCGTTCCGCGACTTCAGCAACACCAACGATCCCGGTTCGCGCACCATTGAGTTTGTCATTACCCTGCATTTCTAGAGGCGTTACTTGGCGCGGGTGGCGGGGCCCCGCCGCCCCATTCCCGCCCTCGCAGGAAAGGGTTGGGCGCCGGCTTCACTCGCCGGCAGGGCCGGCGAGAGTGGTAGGGCCGGGGGGAATGGGTCCCGTGACTATAATGAGAGCGCCCGGAGGAACCCCATGAATCGTCTGACATCCGTTTTGGTCGCCGTGGGCCTGCTGGCCGCGGCGGGAGTGGCACAGTACCGCGGCCCGCGCATGCCACAGAAACCGACCGAGAAATACACCTTCGATTCGCCGCCCAAGGTCCAACTCGCGGCTGACAGCGCCGAGTTGAAGCAGATTGCCGCCGCCATCAGCGCCGAGAACATCAAAAGCGACACCTCGCACCTGGTGGCGTTCGGGACGCGGCAGGCGACAGTGGAGAGCGACTCGAAGAGCACCGGCACGGCGGCGGCGCGGGCGTGGCTGGTGGCCGAGTTCGAGCGCATCTCGCAGGCGACCGGAGGCCGTTTGCAGGTGCGGGTGGACACGTTTCCGGTGCCGGCGGGCGGGCGCGTGCCCAAGGCCGGAACCATGGCCAACGTGATTGCCACGCTGCCGGGCGATGACGCGGCCAACCATCAGGTGATCATCATCAGCGGCGACTACGACACCATTGGCGGCTTTGGCGGGGGCGCCGACCCGGGGCAAAAGCCGACCGTGGGCCCGGGCGCCAACGACGACGCGAGTGGCGTGGCGGTGGCGCTCGAGTGCGCGCGCGTCATGAGCGCGCTGCACTTCCCGGCCACCATTGAGTTCATCGCCTTTGACGGCGAGGAGGAGGGCCTCTACGGCGCCTACCACGATGCCGAGACGGCGAAGGCGGCCGGCCAGGACGTGGTGGCGGAGTTCGACGATGACATCGTGGGTGGCGACAACACTCCCGGCCACGCCAACACCAACCGCATGCGCGTGTACAGCCCGCCGCTGGCGGAAGCCGCCACCGAACAGCAGATTCTACGCCTGGCCGACATTGGCGGCGAGAACGACTCGCCGGCGCGCGCGCTGGGCCGCTATGCCTCCGGGCTGGCGGCGGTGTACCTGCCCGACTTCCAGGTGGTGCAAGAGTACCGGCGCGACCGTTTCAGCCGCGGCGGCGACGACGACGCCTACCTGCAAAATGGCTTCACGGCCGTGCGTTTCAGCGACTACTACGAGAACTACGATCACCAGCACCAGTGGGCGCGGACCCATGACGGGGTGCAGTTTGGCGACCTGCAGCGGTTCACCACGCCTGCCTACACCGCCAACGTCGCCCGTGTGAACGCGCTGGCCACGGCCGCGCTGGCGCTGGCGCCGCCGGCGGTGGACAAGCTGCAGCAACGCCGGGCGGGCTGGGGCACGCACCTGTCCTGGACGGCGGTTCCGGGCGCGGTCTCCTACCGCATCCTGATGCGCCCCACCGCCGCGCCACAGTGGACGCGGCGGCTGGCGGTCACCGGCACCGAGGTGCAGATTCCGGAGACGCTCGACGATTACATCATGGCGGTGGTGGCCGTGGGCAAGGCTGGAACCGAGAGCCTGCCCACCATTCCCTACGTCGTGGTGCGGCGGCCGCGGCCGTCGCCGTTCGCCGCGAAAAAACCCTGACCTTCGCGGCCAGGCCAGCCGCACTTTTCTGAACGCCCTCCCGTAGCCACTCCGGCGTTGGTCGGGCTGAGGCCGGAATTCGCTTGGCGGCAACGCGCGCCCGCTCTGCTCGGTGAACGCGCCGCCGGCGCTTTCACCCGCCCAAGTTCCCTCCTCCGGTGTCTCCATCAGCACCCTGGGGCGCATCCAAGCGCGCTGGGCCATCGCAATGGACCAGAGGAGACACTCATGACCACGAACAATTCACAGTTGGCGGCGGCTTTCTTCTCCGACACAGGCAAGGCGGAGAAGGCGGTAAGAGCGTTGCGGCAGGCAGGCTTCGCCCAGATCGGCGTAGCCGCGCAGGATGAAAACAAGGAACGCAAGGTCGCTGAGCGCGGGCCGGCGCAGCCGGGCGTGGCGGTAAGCCCGGATGCGGGCCCGGAGCTGCGCGAGTCCATGGGCGAGAGCGAGTACGCCGACTCGGGCGATCTGCGCGGAACGCTGCTGGCCGCCGGGTTCAGCGAGGACCAGGCCGACCACTTTGAACAGCAGATCTCGGACCATGGAATATTGGTCACCGTGCAGGCGCCGGAGGAGCGCTCGGAGGAGGCGCGGCGGACGCTCGAAAGCTGCGGCGGCGTGCTGGGCCCGGCTCCGGAAGCGCGCACCACGGCGGCAGCGCCGATGCCGGTGCGGACGGCGGCAGTGCCGTCGGCGGCGCCCGCGGCCGACATGAGCGGGATGCGCCGCATCCAACTGCGGGGCGAGCTGCTGCGCGTCCACACGGATCGGGTGCAGCGGGGCGAAGCGCGCATATCCAAGGAGGTCGTGACCACGCCCGAAACCGTCGAGGTGCCGGTGTCACGCGAAGACCTGGTGGTGGAAACGCATCCGGCCGCGGCCGGCACGCCCGCCAGTGGGCCCATCGCCGAGGGCGGCGAAATTCGCGTACCGCTCAGCGAGGAGCACGCGCGGGTGGAAAAGGTGCCGGTGGCAATCGAGGAAGTGGACATCGGCAAGCGGACGAGCGAAGGGGTGGAACACGTCACCGAGCAGGTCAAGCGGGAAAAACTGAAGTTGGAAGATATCTCCCGCGATCAGCCTGGCGCCGACCGCGCCGCCTGAGCGCCGGCCAGCGGGCGGAGCAGGGATAGGCTGGGGCGCCGTCCGAGCCCACTGGGACTCGGACGGCCCTTCTCCCACAAGGACGCCCGATCTCCGCGCGGAGCCGGGGCGATGCGCGGGGAGTTCCGCGCCCATAAGTGCAGGATCAGGGCCGGCTGTAGCCGGGCAGAGCCGGCACGGCCGCCCTTCTCAGGACACCCTCCCGATGGTCCCACCCCAAGTCGCAAGCGCCTTGGGGCCCCGGGGACGCGCGTCCGCTCTGCTCAGGGCGCGTCCAAATAGTTGGCGCGGGCCTCAGCGCGGCTTCGCCATCCCCGCACCCGTTTTCAGGCAGGCCGGACCGGGGACCCCGTGAGCCCCGGTCGAGCCTGCGGCCGCGCCAGCTTCGTTTGCCGGGGCGGTGCGAGCGCCAGTGGCGTTTGCAGCCCTTCGAAATTCCGCAGCCTTTCGTGCCTACTTTGCCCACGGTGCAAAAGGCGCGCCCCCCGCGAGTTCCCTCGCCCGAACCGGGTGGGGCTGGTGCACTACGGCAGGATCACAGTTGCTGTAGCTACCCGAACTGCCGCGTGGCGCCGGCCGGCGGCCGACGCGCGGGTCGGCGACCCGCCCCACAGCAAAGCCCCGGCCACAGCATTTCTGATTCCACTCAAGTAAGCGGTAATCGGTCAGGCACAACACAGCAACGCCGCGGCCACAGCATCTCTGATTTCGCACTAAACTACGCGAGAATAGTGCAGAGCGCCCGATGCGTGTCCTTGTGATCGAAGACGAGCCCCGGCTGGCCGCCAACGTTGCCCAAACGCTGCGCGAGAGCGCCGGCTATGCGGTGGACATCGCTTCGGACGGCGACCAAGGTTTGTTTCTGGCCCAGTCGGGGGATGCGGCCGGCTACGACCTGCTGATACTGGACCTGATGCTGCCACGGCTCGGCGGGATGGACTTGTTGCGCACGCTGCGCCGGCAGGGCTGCCGCACGCCGGTGCTGGTGCTCAGCGCCCGGGACGAAAAGGAATCGGTGGTGGCGCTGCTCAACGCCGGCGCCGACGACTATGTGGCGAAGCCGTTTGACCTGGGCGAGCTGCTGGCGCGCGCCAAGGCACTGATCCGGCGTCACCAGGGGCACGGCTCGCCGGTGCTGGAGGTGGCCGACCTGCAGGTCCACACCGTTGAGCGCGCAGTGACGCGGGCGGGGCGGCCGATCACGCTGGCGCCAATGGAGTACCGGGTGCTCGAGTATCTGGCCCACCGCCCGCGCGCCGTGGTATCGAAGGCGGAGCTGCTGGAACATCTCTACGATTTCAACTGGGAGAAGTTCAGCAACGTCATCGAGGTTTACATTTCCGGACTCCGGCGCAAGCTGGACGATCCCTTCGAGCAGAAACTTATTCATACCCTGCGCGGCCAGGGCTACGTGCTGCGGGCGCCGGAGCCATGAAGCGCCGCCGGCCGCAATCGCTCACCGTTCGCCTGGTCGCCGGCGTCATGGTGGCGCAATTGTTGCTGGCCGGGGGGCTGGTGTGGGCCGGGATCGTGTTCACCCGACGCCAACTGTCGCTTGCGTTTGACGCCGGGCTGGACGGCCAGTTGAAAAGCGTGGCCGCGCTGGTCCGCTATGCGGAAGCGGGCAACAAGCTGGTGTTCGACCCCACGCTGCTGCCGCTGGCGCGCGATCCGCGGCACCCGCCTTTGTATCTGGTCCGGAGCGAGGGAGCGACACTGGCGGGCACATTCCCTGCCTCGGTCGCGTTGCCGGGACCGGAGCGCGCCGCCCATTATTTCGATTTCGACCTGGGCGGCGTCCACTACCGCGGCCTGGAACTCGCGCAACTGCCCGTGCTCGACG
>JBOGKJ010000363.1:0-2070 GCA_050745565.1 Terriglobales bacterium
GCTGGCGGGCGCGGTGCGGGGCGGCGCCGATCAGGCCGCGGACGCGGCCGCGCGCCTGTTGCGGCATCTTGACGCCGACATGGCGCGCGCCGAAGAGCTGCTGGCGGGCATGCTCGAGCGCCGGGACCAGTGGCTCAAAATGCTGGGCGTAGGCCACGGCGCGGCCGAGCTGATCGCCTTGCGCCAGCGCATCGAAGCGGATGTCGCCGCCGTGGTCGAAGAGGAGTTGGCCGACCTGCGCCTGCAGTTGCACGCCCTGGGGGGGCCGGAACCGCCAGCGGCCAATCAACTGGCGCCATGGCGGGAGTGTGCCGAGCGCTGGCTGACGGCAAAGGGCGAGCCGAGGAAGAAGCCCAAAGCCGGCGGCGCGCCGGTCTCGGAGGCAGCGGCCGCCGTGCTGCACGCGGTACGGGCCCTGCCGGAGCCACATTGCAGCGACGAGGAATGGGACACGGTGGCGGCGACGCTGGCGCTGCTGCCGCGCGCGGCGGCGGCCCTAGGGGCGGAGTTTCAAGAGCGCGGGACCTGTGACTTCACCGAGATTACGCTGGCGGCAGCCGCGGCGCTGGGCGACAGCGCCGAGCCCAGCGCGTTGGCGTTTGCGCTGGACGGCCAGCTTCGCCACCTCTTGCTGGATGAGTTCCAGGACACGTCGCACGCGCAGTTCGACCTGCTGGGGGCGCTGGTGCGGGAATGGTCGCCGGGAGACGGGCGCAGCCTATTCCTGGTCGGGGATCCGATGCAGTCCATTTATGGCTGGCGCAACGCGGAACCCGGCCTGATGCTGGCGACGATGGGGCAGGCGCAGTTCGGACCGCTGCCGCTCGAGTGCGTGCGGCTGAGCGCCAATCACCGCTCCGGTCCGGCGCTGGTGACGTGGTGCAACGAGGTATTCAGCCGGGTCGCAGCGCGGCAGGATGACGCCAGTCTGGGGGCAGCGCAGTTCGTAGCTTCGGCCGCCGCCGGTGCCGAGGCGGATCGGCCGGTGCTGCACGCGCTGCCGTGGGCTGCGGCGGCGGCGGAGCGGGTGGCCGAGATCGCGCAGCGGGAATTGGACGAGCGTGGCGCCGAGGCCGATATTGCGGTCCTGGTGCAAAGCCGAAGTGGGACGGAGGCCATCATGGCGGCGCTGCGGCGCCGCGACATTCGCCCGGCCGGGATCAAGCTGCAGTCCCTGGCGCATCACCCCGCCGCGCGCGACGTTGGGGCGCTGGCGCGGGCGCTGCGGCACGGCGCCGACCGCATTGCCTGGCTGGCGGTGCTGCGGGCTCCGTGGTGTGGGCTGAGGCTCGCGGACCTGCACGCGCTCTGCGGCGGCGACGGCGCGGCGGCGGACGCGCTGATCGAGGAACGGCTCGGCGACCGGGCGGCGCTCGGCCGGCTCAGCCCGGACGGTCAGCAGCGGCTGGCGCGCGTGGCTGCGCCGTTGCTGGCGGCCGCCGCCGAGCGCGGCCGCGCCAGCCTGGCGGCGCTGACGGCGTGGTGCTGGCGGGCGCTGGGGGGCGAGGCACTGGCGGGAGAGCATGTGGCCGGCGCACTGGAACTGCTGGCACTGATGGAACAGGCTCCCGAGGAGTGGGAAGGCGAGCTTGAGCGCAGCTTCGCTCCGCCGGGGGCCAATGCCGACCAGCGGGTGCAGGTCATGACGCTGCACCAGGCCAAGGGCCTGCAGTTTGATTGCGTAATCCTGCCGGGCCTCGAACGATCTCCCCGAGCGGGCGATCCAACCATGTTGCGCTACCGCCTGGAACGGGCGCGACAGGGCGAGGGCGAGCATTTTCTGATGGCCTCGCATCCGGGCGTGGCCAGGGAGAATCTGCTCTACGGCTTTTTGGGGGGGCGCGAACGCCGGCGGCAGGAGCAGGAGCAGCTTCGGATGATGTACGTCGGATGCACGCGCGCCAAGCGGCGGCTGCACCTGGTGGCGCAGTATCGCCTGGATTCCGCCGGTGCGATGGTGCGTCCGCCGCGGCGGGCGCCGCTGGCGCGGCTGTGGCTGGCGCTGGAGGAGGCAATGCGGGAGCGCGCCACGAGCGCGACGGCGACGGCGGCGGCACCGCAAGCCGGCGC
>JBOGKJ010000364.1:0-15297 GCA_050745565.1 Terriglobales bacterium
ACGTGCACCATGTCCACGTGCGCGCCGGCCGGAACGCGAAAGCGGAACATGCCGCCTTTCTGCGCCAGGGTGCGCAGCGGGCGCAGGGCGTTCTCGATGCGGTACTCGTTGACCACGGCGAGCTGGCCCTGGTCGGGCTGCAGGACCATGATCTCGGCATCCACGTCCATGAGCTTGGGATCGCGGGCGACATCGTAGACATTGAGGTTGGTCTCACTCTGGCCGGGGGTGACCTGGGCGAAGTAGGAGACGCCCTGATGATCGGTCTCGACCATGTAGGGGCCGGATTGGGTCTGGCTGAAACGGTAATGGCCCTGGGCGTCGGCGGTGGTAGAGCCGACCGGCTGCATGCTGCCCTGGAGCAGCACGAGCGTAACCGGGGCGTTGCCGAGGGCGGCGCCGGTTGTCATGTCCAGCACCGCGCCGGTGATGTTCTGGCCGGCGCGACCATTTTGGCGCGAAAGTCCACGCCTTTCGCTGGCTCCGGTATGCGGGGGCGGCGAGGCGGCGGCGACGCCGGCCAGCAGGCAGACGGCGAACGCCAGACGAATGCGAGAACAGCGAGACCGAGTCAACATCAAAATTCGCGCAGGGTGCGCACCACGCCGGCAGCCTCCTGTTCGAGCATCAGGCGGGTGCGCTGGAAATCGGCGTCGGTCAACTTGCCGGCGAGGTGCTCGAAGTGCAGGTCCTTGAGGTTTTCATAGACCGCCTGGCGGCGCTCCTCGAGCGCTTGGCGGCGGGCCTCGCGCGCGTCCACGACGCCGGTTTCGGGCACGGCGGTGAACACCCACCAGCCCAGGGACACAGTCAGCAGCGCGCAGGCGGCAACGATCAGAGCCACGGCTTACTCCTCCCGCTCCAGCTCGGCCGCCAGCTCGGCGCGAACGCTGGCTTCAAGCTCGGGTTCGGAGACGGGCTGGGGCCGGGGGCGGCGGCGGAAACGGCGGACGAACATCAGCACCAGCAGGAGGCCGACGCCGAGCGCCACCCAGGGCACGACCCAGGCGGTTTCGTTGAAGCCCTGGTGGGTGGGGTTGGCGAGGACTTCGCTGCCGTACTCCTGCACGAACGATTGCAGCACCAGGGAGTCGGAATCGGTGGACTGGGCGCGCTGGCGGATTTCCGCCTGCATCTGCAGTTTGACCGAACATTGCGGCGTGGTGCACACGAGCGCGCCCTGGCGGCAGCCGCAGGTGCAGATGAGCTGACTGCCGATGCGCTGGGCGCGGGGCGAGAACTGGCCGTCGCCGCGGAGGCCGGCGGAGGCGGCGAGGGTGATGGCGGCCAGGACCAGCAGGCGGGGCCATGGGTTGGCGCGGGACGCGCGGCTTGGCCGCGCGTCCCGCTGGGGCAAGCAGCGGTTAGCGCGCAAGGCTCACCTCGGCGGGTTCGGAGGCCTGCTCATGGTCAGGGGCAGCGGGCTCGCGGGCTTGGGTGGGGCGGGGGGCGGCGGGGGCGGGCTCGGGCTTGCGGTTGGGCAGAAGCGCGATGACGGTGCCGCCGAGCATGACGAGCGTGCCGATCCAGATCCAGGAGATGAGCGGGTTCCAGTAGGCGTGGAGGATGGGCGTCTGAGTGTTGGGGTCGTCGCCGGCGTAGACCAGGTAGAGATCGGCGAGCGGGCGGGAGCGGATGGCCACCATGGACTCGGCCTGATTGCTGGCCTTGTAGAAACGGCGCGACGGATACATGGTGGCCACGGGGCGGCCGTCGCGGCGGACCTGGATGATCTCGCTCTCGCTGGAGTAGTTGGGGTTGTCGTCCTGGGTATAGGACTGCGAGACGAGCTGATAGGGGCCGACCTGCATGGTGGCCTGGTCAGGCATCATGGCCTCGCGGTCCTGGTTGAAGGCGGAGCCGGTGATGCCGATGGCCAGCAGGATGACACCGACGTGAACGATGTAGCCGCCGTAGCGGCGGGTGTTGCGCGCGGTCAACTGCACCAGGGCGGCGGGCAGGGAGCGGCGCGGGCGATGGGCGGTGGGGCGGGCGAGCACCAGCGCGCCGCGGGCGAACTCCATGGCCACGATCGCCAGCACGAACCCGCACAGCCCGAAGGAGACCAGCGGATAAGGGTCGCGCATGCCGCCGGCGAGCAGGGCGCCCAGGGTGGCAAGGCCGAACACGGCGGGCCCCAGGAAATTGCGGCGCAGGCTACCGAGCGAGGTCCGGCGCCAGGCCAGCAGCGGGCCCACGCCGGTCAGAAAGAGCAGGAACAGGAACAGCGGGATGTTGAGGCGGTCGAAGAACTCGCGGCCGACGGTGATTTTTTCACCCTGAATTGCCTCCGACAGCACCGGGAAAATCGTGCCCCACAGGATCGCGAAGCAAGCCACCAGCAGGATGAAGTTGTTGAACAGGAATCCGCTCTCGCGCGAGAGCGTGCTTTCGAGCTGATTGTCGCCGCGCAGCGCGGAGCGGTTGCGGATGAACACGAACAGGCACACGGCCGCAATCACGATCAGGAAGACGACGAAGTAGTTGCCGATGGCCGACTGAGCGAAGGCGTGCACCGAGCTGACGACGCCGCTGCGGGTGAGAAAGGTGCCGAAGATAGTGAGGAAGAAGGTGGCGAAAATCAGGCCCACGTTCCAGACTTTCAGCATGCCGCGCTTTTCCTGCATCATCACCGAGTGCAGGAAGGCGGTGCCGGTCAGCCAGGGCAGGAAGGCGGCGTTCTCAACCGGATCCCACGCCCAGTAGCCGCCCCAACCGAGCACCTTGTAGGCCCAGTAGCCGCCGAGCACGATGCCGACGGTGAGGAAGCCCCAGGCGATCATCGTCCACATCCGCGTCACGCGGATCCAGCGCTCGCCGGGCGCACGCCGGATCAGCGCCGCCAGCGCGAAGGCGAAGGGGATGCTGAAGCCAATGTAGCCGAGGTACAGGATGGGCGGGTGGATGTCCATCTGGCTGTACTGCAACAGGGGGTTCAACCCGCTGCCGTCAGCCGGGGTGCCGACCGGCAGGGTGGCAAACGGGGAGGCGACGAAGTTGTTGAGCAGCAGGAAAAAACCGGCGATGCTGCTGAGGATGATCGCGACCAGCGGGCGCAGGCGGGGGTGGCGCTTGCCGGAGGTCAGCAGGGCGACGAAGGTGTAGCCGGTGAGCAGCAGGCTCCAGAACAGCAGCGAGCCCTCCTGCCCCGACCACAACACCGCAAGTTTGTAATGGAACGGCAGCGCGCGGTTGCTGTGCTCAGCGATGTAGGCAACGCTGAAGTCGTTGTGCAGGATGAGTCCGAGCAGGCAGACGGCGGCGGCGGCCACCGCCGGGAACAGCATGAGCGTGGCGCGTTCAGCGCTGGAGGCGAGGCGGGCGCGGCGGCCCTCGGCGGCGGCCAGCAACGGCGACTGCGCGATGATGCCGGCCACCACGGCGTAGCAGGCCAGCACGAAGGCGAGTAGCAGCGAGTAGGCGCCGAAAATCTGCATGAGCGCTATGGAGCGTCCGCGGGTGGGCTCGCGAGCGGCTCAAACTATTTTAGCGCGGCCAGCTCGCCTGCAACCAGCATCCAATTGCGGGGAGCCGGCCGAGGCGCGGCGCGCCACGACGCGTCACGGGTGGATTGGGTTAGATTAGGACCGTTGGCAATGCCGGGCCCGAGCCCGGAGGAGGCAGTATTATGCGCGGACCCGTGTTGATGGCCGCAGTGCTCCTGGCATACTGCATTACGGCGGCACCGCAAGGCCAAACGGCCCAATCGCAGTCGGCCATTCCCATTACCCCGGTGATCCAGCCGCCACCGGTGCTGCAGCCCTACTCGGTGTCGCAGACACCGGCTGCGCCGGACAGCGTTCCTCCCGAGTCGGTCTTGCTGCACCGCGACCCGCCGGAGTTCGGTCCGGAACCGCTCGCGCCCGCCATGGCCAGCCATCTCCTGCAGCTTCGGGTCGCCATGCAGGGCCGGCAACTGCAAGAGATGGTGGCGCAACTGGCGCGGATGGCTGCGGCACTGCAAACCGACGCCGCCGGCACCGGACCCGAAACCGTCTCCGCCAAGCTCGTGCAACAGGTGAGGGCAATCGAAAAGTTGGCCAAAAAAATTCAGGGCAACTTGCAATACGTTCCGCAGTAGCTTCCGGCCGGCCGGCGGGCCGGCGGGCAAGGGCGTCAGTCAAGCGGGTCCACCACGCGTTGCCCGGCGACGGACGCAAAGCCATGGTCGTGGGTCCAGATTTCGGTGGCGCAGTGTTCGGCGGCGGTGAGCGCAATCCGCAGATCGAAGACGCTCGGTCCGTAACATCGTGCCCTTTCCGCCGCGCGTAGCAGCCGATCGGCAAAACCAGGCTGCGGATACCAAACCATCGCGCCTGCGGAACCCATCTCGGCCAAGAACTGCGCGCGGCGCGCGCCCGTGTCCCACGGTCATTCAGCGCCACTCGGGTGACGGTGCACCAGAACTCCCGCGCTACCGACAGCGGCCATCCCCAAGCGCCGGTTGCGGCTGCTTTTTGCAGCGCTTTACCCGCGGCCTGGTGCTCGCGACATGCGGGGTCATGGGCGAACACCAAAATATTGGTGTCAATCGCGACCACCCCCGGCCGCGCTCGCGCATGATCCACGCGCGCAGGCTGCGACCGTCAGCATAATCCACGCCGGGAGGCGGCGGAATTGGGCCGGGCGCGGTGGTCCAGCGCATTCTGCGTGGCGCCGATTCAGGGACGATTTTCGGCGATGCCACCACCTGCCGTAAACCCTGCTCCATCAACTCGCGCAGGGTGCAGCCACGGTCTATGGCAACCTTCTTAGCCGAGCGCAGCAGGTCTGGGTCAATGTCCACGGTGGTCTTCATGGCGGCAAGATTTCCATATTGCCATCAAGCTGGCTCCACGGTAGGCGGCACGGCCGCCCTTCTCTGGACGCCCTCCCGTTGGTCGGGCTGCGGCCGAGCTGCGCTTGGCGGCAACGGGTGCCCGCTCTGCTCGGTGAACGCGCCACCGGCGTGTACACCACTCCAAGTTGCCTCGTCGCGGCTGCGCTTGAGCTGTCCGCAGGCGGCGTAGATGTCGCGGCCACGGGGGCGGCGGATGTAGCAGGCGAGGCCGCCGGCGAGCAGGAGGCGCTGGAAGGCGAGCACGGTTTGGAGGGTAGGGGAGGCAAAGGGCAGCTCGGGGCCGCCGTTCCAGGCGATGAGGTTGACTTTGCAGTGCAGGCCGCGGGTCAGATCGAGGACGCGGCCGGCGTCCTCGGGGGTGTCGTTGACGCCGGCAAGCAGGACGTATTCGAGCGTCACGTACTCACGCTCGCCCAAGGGCAGCTCGGCAATCGCTGCGCACAGGCCAGCCATGCCGCCCTGGCCTTGATGCAGCGGCATGAGGCGCTGGCGCTGCTCGTCGCTGGAGGCGTTGAGCGAGATTGCCAAGCGGGGGCGGCCACGGGGGAAGGCGCGCTGGCCCCAAAGGCGGATTTTGCTGACGACGCCTGAAGTTGAAACCGTGATGCGGCGCGGCGCGATGGCGGCGCCTTCGGGGCGGGTGAGGATGTCAATCGAGCGCACCACGTTGTCGTAGTTGAGGAACGGTTCGCCCATGCCCATGTAGACCAGATTCACCCGATCGAGACCGGGCGCGGGACCCAGCGCGACTCCGCCTTGCGTCCCGCTTATGCTCGCGCCAGCTCGGGGGCCCGGAGCCCCGAGCCGGCGCTGCGCGGCGCCGGGGGCGAGTCCGTGCTCAGCCAGCAGCAGTAGCACTTGGGCGATGATCTCGCCGGCGGTGAGGCTGCGCTTGAGGCCGAGGGTGGCGGTAAAGCAGAACTGGCAGTTGACGGCGCAGCCGACTTGGGTGGAGATGCAGAAGGTGGTGCGGCGGTGGCGGCGCTGTAGGCTTTCATTGGGGCCGGGGACGATGAATTCCTCGTCGGGCAAGTAGACGGCCTCGACTTCGGCGCGGTCGGCCATGCGCAGCAGGTAGCGGATGGTGCCGTCGGTGGAATGGAAGCGGCTGGCAATTTCGGGCCATTGGAGGGTTGGGTCGGCGGCAAGCTGCTGGCGCAGTGCCGGGGGCAGAGCGGTGACGGCATTCCAGTCTGAAATGCGTTGTTGCTGAAGCGCCCGGAAGACCTGCATGCCGCGGTAACGGGGCCAACCGGCGGGCTGGAGGCGGCTGGCCCACTGGTCGGGGTCGAGGGCAAATGCGGATGAAAGCGGCATAAAAGTTGCTAAGTCTATTGTAATCAATGTCCTGTCGGGACGTTGGCGGGCTGGGTTCGGGCCGGATACGGCCGGTGCGCCGACAGGGATCATGCCACAATATATGTGCCGTTGGTGGCGGCCAATATGTCCAGCCCGGTCTCGAGTCCGGTTGTGAACGGCGAGGGTTTTGGAGCGCAGTCGGTCGAGCGCACGGTGCTCGACAACGGCCTGACCATTGTCAGCGAGCACATGCGGCATGTGCGGTCGGTGACGATGGGGATCTGGGTGCTGAACGGGTCGCGGCGGGAGAGCGCCGAGCAGAACGGCATCACGCATTTCGTCGAGCACATGGTGTTCAAGGGAACGAAGCACCGCTCGGCGGAAGAGATTGCGCGCTCGGTGGATTCGATTGGCGGCAACTTGGACGCGTTCACCTCGAAAGAGAACGTTTGCTTCAGCGCCAAGGTGCTGGACGAGCACGTGCCGATCGCCTTTGAGGTGCTGGCCGACCTGGTGCTAAACCCGCTGTTCCGGGAAGAGGACATTGTGCGGGAGCAGGGCGTGATCCTGCAGGAGCTCAAGATGGACGAGGACAATCCGGATTACCTCGTCCACGAGATCTTCACGCAGAATTTCTGGAAGGATCATCCGCTGGGGCGGCCGATTCTGGGCACCAAGGAGACGGTGACCGAATTCCGCCAGGCGAAGCTGCAAGACTACTACCGTGCCTGCTTTTCGCCGGACAATCTATTGATCGCCGCGGCCGGGAACCTGGAGCACGGGCGGCTGGTGGAGCTGGCGCAGCGCTGGTTCGCCAAGCTGCGTGCGGTGCCCCACGGGCACCGCGACTTGCCGCCGACGACGCACGCGCGCATTGTGCTGCGCAACAAGAAGCAGCTCGAGCAGGTGCAGATTTGCATGGGGCTGCCGGCACAGCCGCTGCTGAGCGACGAGCGCTACGCCTGGAGCGTGTTGAACACGCTGGTGGGCGGGGGGATGTCGTCGCGGCTGTTCCAAAACATTCGCGAGCGGCAGGGGCTGGCGTATTCGGTGTTCAGCGACCTGAACCCCTACCGCGATGCCGGGCTGTTCGGCATTTATGCCGGCACCAGCAACCGCACGGTGCGCCAGGTGGTGGACTCGATACTGCACGAGCTGCGGGGGTTGCGCGAGCAGGCGGTGCCGGACGAGGAATTGCGGCGGGCCAAGGACAACCTGAAAGGGAGCCTGATGCTGGGGCTGGAGTCCACCGGGGCGCGGATGTCGAACCTGGCGCGGCAGCAGATCTACTTTGGACGGTTCATCACGCTGAACGAGCTGCTGGAAAAGGTGGAACAGGTGACGGCCGAACAACTGCTGGCGATCACGAAGGCGGCGTTCGAGCCGTCGCGGCTGGCGCTGACGGTGCTGGGCAACCTGAACGGGTTGCGGATCACCCGCGCTGACCTGGCGGCGTAAGCAACTGCCGGCTACGCGGCGGCTAAGCGGTGCGGCCGCCCTTCTCAGGACGCCCTCCCGTTGGTCGGGCTGCGGCAGGAATTCACCCGGCGGCAACGCACTCCCGATATGCTCAGGGCGCGTCCAAATTGGCTCGTTTGGGCGGAGCCGGCGCTGGCGCTGGGGGGCGAGCCGGCGGCGGAGACTGACGCACAGGCCGGCGGCAAGGCGCGTATAGCGCGCCTGGAAGACCTCGCCCATGCCGCCGGCGCCCTTGGCCGTATCAGTGGATTCTTACTCCATTGCGCCGACCATCACCCGAGCCTTAAGCAGCAACTAGGAACTAGGGGCCAGGCACTTCTTCTTACGCAGCTCGATGTGGACGAGCAGCAGCGAGAGGGCGGCGGGGGTGACGCCGGGGATGCGGGAGGCCTGGCCCAGGGTGGCGGGCTGGACGCGGCCCAGTTTCTCCTGCAACTCGCGGGAGAGTCCGGCGAGGGCCGCGTAGGCGAAGCCTGGCGGGATGCGCTTGCCTTCGGCTTCGCGCAACTGATCCATGTGGCGGCGTTGCTGGGCGAGGTAGCCTTCGAACTTGATGGCGATTTCGATGGTCTTCAACTCCCAGCCGGCGGGGTCGGCGGCGGCCTGCGCGGCCATGATGTCCGGCAGGCGTTCGGCGAGCCAGGGACGGTAGGCGGCAATGGCGATCTCGGGGCGCTTGAGCATTTGAGCGGCGGGCAGGGACTCGTCGCCACGGCGGGCGGTGTTCAGGAGAGCCGCAATTTGGTCGAGGCGGGCCTGCTTGGCCTGGAAAAGCTGCCAGCGGGTGTCGTCCACCAAGCCAGCGCGGCGGCCGAGCGGGGTGAGGCGCTGGTCGGCGTTGTCAATGCGGAGGTGGAGGCGGAACTCGGCGCGGGAGGTGAACATGCGATAGGGCTCGTCGGCGCCGCGGGCGATGAGGTCGTCCACCAGGATGCCGGTGTAGGCCTCGGTGCGGCTGAGCACCAGCGCCGGCTCGGATTTGACCTCGAGCGCGGCGTTGAGGCCGGCCATGAGGCCCTGACAGGCGGCTTCCTCGTAGCCCGAGGTGCCATTGATCTGGCCGGCGAGGAACAGGCCTGCAATCTTTTTGGTTTCGAGCGAGGGGCGGAGCTCGGTGGGATCCACGAAGTCGTACTCGATGGCGTAGCCGGGGCGCAGCATGGTGGCGTGCTCGAGGCCGGGAATGCTGGCGAGCATGGCGGACTGCACGTCCACCGGCATGGATGTGGAGAGGCCGTTGACGTAGATTTCGTCGGTGTCGAGGCCCTCGGGCTCGAGGAAGATTTGATGGCGGGGCTTGTCGGCGAACTTCACCACCTTGTCCTCGATCGAGGGGCAGTAGCGGGGGCCGACGCCGGCAATCTGGCCGGAGTAGAGCGGGCTGCGGTGCAGATTGGAGCGAATGGCGGCGTGGGTCTCGGCGTTGGTGAAAGTGGAATAGCAGAGGATCTGGTCGCGTTCGATGCGGCGGGTAAGGAACGAGAATGGGGTCGGTTCGCGGTCGCCGGGTTGGGGCTCGAAGGCATCCCAACGAATGGTGCGGCCGTCGAGGCGGGGCGGGGTGCCGGTCTTGAGGCGTCCGCAGCGCAGACCTAGGAGCTTGAGCGACTCGCCCAGTAGGTGGGAGGCAGGCTCACCGCCGCGGCCGGCGGGGTAGGTGGTTTCGCCGACGTGGATGAGGCCGTTGAGGAACGTGCCGGTGGTGATGACGACGGCCGCGGCGGCGACCGGGCTGCCGTCGGCGAGCAGGACGCCGCGGACGCGGGGGCGGCCGTCGGCGAGCGGTTCGAGGATGAGATCCACGACCTCGGCTTCGAGGATCTCGAGGTTGGGGGTGGCCTGGAGACGGGCCTGCACGTGTTGGCGGTAGAGCTTTTTATCGGCCTGGGCACGCGGCGACCAGACGGCGGGGCCGCGGCTGGTGTTCAGCAGCCGGAACTGGATGCCGACGGCATCGATAACCTCGCCCATGAGGCCGCCGAGGGCGTCCACTTCGCGCACCAGGTGGCCTTTGGCGATGCCGCCGATGGCAGGATTGCACGACATCTGGGCGATGAGGTCGCGCTTGAGCGTGAACAGCGCCGTGGGCAGGCCCAGGCGGGCGGCCGCATGGGCAGCCTCGACGCCGGCGTGGCCGCCGCCGATCACCACGACCGCGTACTTCCCTGCCGTCATCGCTCGATTTTACAGGAACGCCGCCGGTGATATATTCAGGCCGACGATTCAGCGGCGCGGCCGCCCTTCTCGGGACGCCCTCCTGCTGGTCCCACCCCGGGGGTCGGGCTGCGCTCGGAATGCGCTTGGCGGCAACGCGCGCCCGCGCGGCTCAGGGCGCGCCCAGGTTGCCTCGTGCCGCCGGTGATATATTCAGGCCGGACAATTATATGTGGCCGCGGGCCGGCAGCACTGTTGTGACCCCGGAGCGGGAACTATGGGTATACGCAAGTTTGCGCCGACGCCGGTGAAGCAGAAACCGGCGCGGCGGGACAAGCCGGAGATGACGCTGGACCGGGTGCTGTCACGCGCGGGGGTGGCGTCACGCACCGAGGCGGCGCGGCTGATTGCGGCCGGGCGGGTGACGGTGGACGGGCGGACGGTGCGCAACGCCCAACAATGGGTCGCGCCCGAGCGCGAGCGGATCTGCTTTGACGGCCAGCCGCTGCGGGCGCCGCGGCGGCTGTACTGGGCCTTCCATAAACCGGCGGGCGTGCTCACCAGCCACGGCGATCCGGACGGGAGGCGGACGATTTACGACGTGGTGGGGCCACTCGAGAGCTGGTACTTTTCCGTCGGGCGGCTGGATCAGGACACGACCGGGCTGCTGCTGCTCACCAATGACAGCATCTTCGCCGAGCGCATCGCGAACCCGGACCACAAGGTCGGGAAACTCTATCGCGTGCAGGTGGCGCCGGCACTGCAGGCGACGCAACTCGACCGGCTGCGCGGCGGGCTCGACATCGGGCGCGGGCAACGCACCGCGCCGGCGCGGGTGGAGTGGCTGCGGGAAAACGCAAACGGATGCTGGATCGAGATCGAAATTCACGAGGGCATGAACCGGCAGGTGCGGCGCATGATCGAGGCCCTCGGCCACCGGGTGCTGCAGTTGCAGCGGGTGCGGATCGGGAAGCTCGAGCTGGGCGGGCTGAAAGCGGGGCGGGTGCGGCCGGTGCGGCCATCGGAGGTTGTGTAGGCGCTGGGCCGCTAGCCGTTAGCAATTAGCCGTTAACCTTTCGCCATGGGCCGTTGGGCGTTAGCCGCTAGCCGATAGCCGGTAGGGACGCGGCATCGAAGCCGGTGGGCGACGGTTGGCTTAGGATAGTGGGGTGAAGGTCGAGCAATTTTACTTGGCGTGCCTGGCGCAGGCCTCCTACCTGGTGGTGGACGAGGCGGCGGGGGTGGCGGCGGTGATTGATCCGCGCCGCGACGTGGAGATCTACCTCGAAGCCGCCGCCCGGCATGGGGCCAGCATCCGCTACGTGTTTTTGACCCATTTTCACGCCGACTTCCTGGCCGGGCACCTGGAGTTACGGCGAAGCACGGGGGCGGAGGTCTGCCTCGGGGACCGGGCGCAGGCCGAGTACGCCTTCCGCGGCCTAGCCGACGGCGAGCGGCTGGAACTGGGACCGGAGGTGACGCTGGAGGCGCTGCACACACCTGGCCATACGCCCGAGTCCATCACGCTGCTGCTGCGGGCGGCAGGGGAGGCGGCGCCCCGGGCGGCCTTTACCGGCGACACGCTGTTTGCCGGCGATGTGGGGCGTCCGGACCTGCGGGCGTCGCTGGGGTGGAGTGCGGAGGCGCTGGGGGCGATGCTGTACGAATCGCTGCAGCAGAAAATTCTGCCCCTGCCGGATGCGACGGTGATCTATCCGGCGCACGGCGCCGGCTCGCTATGCGGCAAAAACATCAGCCGCGAAACCGTCACCACCATGGGCCAGCAGCGGCGGTTGAACTACGCGCTGCAGCCCATGAGCCGGGAGGCGTTTTTGCAAATCGTGCTGGCGGACCAGCCCGAGGCGCCGGCGTATTTCACCTATGACGCCGTGCTCAACGCGCGCGAGCACGCCGAACTCGACGCCAACCTGGACCAGCGCCTGCGCGCGCTCACGCCGGCGGCGGCGGAGGCGGCGCAGGGCGGCGGGGCGGTGGTGCTCGATACGCGAGCGCCGGAGGAGCACGCGCGCAGCCACTGGCGCGGGGCGCTCAATATCCCCCTCGACGGCGCCTTCGCCACCTGGTGCGGCACGATGCTGCAGCCGGAAACCGGTGTGGTCATCGTCGCGCATCCGGGGCGCGAGCGTGAGGCCGCCGTGCGGCTGGGCCGGATCGGGTTTGACCACGTGCTCGGGTACGTGGAGGGCGGCATGGCGGCGCTGGCCGAGCGGCCGGAATTGCTCGTCGGGCGGGCGCGGCTCGGTCCGGCGGAACTGGCAGGGTTCGGCGCGGCCTGCCGGCTCGACGTCCGCACCGCCGGCGAACGCGCCGCCGGCGCGCTGCCGGAGAGCCTGCACATCCCGCTGCAGCAGTTGCCGCAACGGCTGGCCGAGCTGCCCGCGCAGGGCCCGGTTTTGGTGTACTGCCAGAGCGGCTATCGCTCCTCCATCGCCGCCAGCCTGCTCCAAGCCGCGGGCCGGGAGGAGATCGCCGACCTCGACGGCGGCTACCAAGCCTGGCAGGCGGCCGGCGTCGCGTCTTCCACAGAATTGTGAAAAAGCCTGTGGAAAAGCGCCGGAAGCTGGCCGGAAGTCCCAGCAAAATCTAGCTGGCGTCAAGCTTGCACACCGTCGGGGCGGTAAACTTAGGTAGTGGAAACTACCGACAGGAGGAATTTGCATGCCGTTTGAACTGCCCCCGCTGCCCTATGCGCACAATGCCCTGGAACCGACGATTGACGAGGCCACGATGCACTTGCATCACGAGAAGCACCATGCCGCCTACGTCAACAACCTGAACGCGGCGGTGAAGGACCAGCCAGCGCTAGCGTCGCTTTCGCTGGAGGACCTGCTGCGCGGCATTAACAGCAAGGTCCCCGAGGCGATCCGCACAGCGGTGCGCAACAACGCCGGCGGACACTCCAACCACAGCATGTACTGGAAGATCATGAAGCCCGGCGGCGGAGGCGACCCCAAGGGCGCGCTGGCGCAGGCGATTCAAAAGACGTTCGGGGGCCTGGACCAGTTCAAGGCGCGGTTCAACGAGGCCGGGTTGAAGCGGTTCGGCAGCGGCTGGGCATGGCTGGTGCTGAAGGGCGGCGAGTTGGAGGTGATCTCGACCGCGAACCAAGACAGCCCGATCATGGACGGGCTGTATCCGGTGATGGGCAATGACGTGTGGGAGCACGCCTATTACCTGAAGTACCAGAGCCGGCGCGACGACTATCTGAGCGCCTGGTGGAGCGTGGTGAACTGGGAGGAGATCGGGCGGCGCTACGAGGGGGGCGGGGGACGCTAGTGCCGCGCCCGGACGCTGGCGGGCCAGGTTGGGAGCTTGGGCGCCGGCTGCAATTGTCTGTGAAGATTGCTAGTTGAGAGATGTCTCGGCAGCGGCAGGGCGCGGGCCGGCGGCCCGCGCGCCGGTCAGGCGACCGGCCCCACGTGCGCCGCGTGTGCGGCTTCCGGGGCGATTGTCAACGGACGGCGAGGCGGTCGAGGGTCTCGAAAAAGTCGGGGTAGGAGATGGCGCAGCAGGCGGCGTCCTGGATGAGGCTGGGGCCGGCGGCGAGCAGGGCGGCGACGGCAAAGGCCATGGCGATGCGGTGGTCGCCGTGGGTGGCGAGGGTGGCGCCGTGCAGGCGCTGACGGCCGGGGACGGCGAGGCCGTCGGGGCGTTCGTCGCAGGCGGCGCCCATGGCGCGGAGGTTTTGAGCGATGGCGGCGAGGCGGTCGCATTCCTTGACGCGCAGCTCGGCGACATCGTTGAAGACGATGCCGTCGCAGGTTTGGGTGGCGAGGACGGCGAGGATCGGGATCTCGTCAATCAGGGCGGCGGCTTCGGCGCCGGCGACAGTGGCGCCGCCGAGCTGCGGGGGGCCGTCGAGGTGGAGGCTGCCGGCGAGTTCGCCGCCGAGGCTTTCGATCGAGGCCACGCTGGGGCGGGCGCCGAGGCGGGCGAGCACATCGAGCAGGGCGGAGCGGGTGGGATTGAGCGAGACGCCGTCCACCAGCAGGTCGGCACCGGGGAAGCAGGCCGCCGCGCAAAGAAAGTAGGCCGCCGAGCTGGGGTCACCCGGGATGGCGAAGCTGCCGAGCGGGGCGAGGGAGGCGACCGGGCCGGCAAGGGCGACCTGGCGCTCGCTGGGGCGGCGCTCGATGGGGGCGCCGAGCTGCTGCAACAGAACTTCGGTGTGGTCGCGCGTGGGCAGGGCTTCGGTGACGGTGGTGACGCCGCGGGCGTAGAGGGCGGCCAGCAGGAGGGCCGTCTTGACCTGGGCACTGGCGACGGGCGGGACGTAGGCAATGGCCTCCAGGGGGCGGTCGGGCGGGGAGAACTGCAGCGGGGGCCGGTCGCCGGCTGCGGCGGCAATGCGCGCGCCCATGCGGGCGAGGGGCTCGACGACGCGGCGCATGGGGCGCTGGCTGAGCGAGTGGTCGCCGCCTATGGAAGAGGCAAACGGCTGCGCCGCCAGCACGCCACTGAGCATGCGCAGCGTGGAGCCGGAGTTGCCGGCATCGAGCGGGGCCGTGGGGGCGCGCAGGCCGCCGAGGCCGGTGCCGGCGATGACCACCGCTTCCGCCTCGCGAGCGACGGCCACGCCGAGCGCCTGCAGGCAGCCGAGCGTGCTTTGGCAGTCGGCCCCGGAGGCGTAGTTGGCCAGGCGCGATTCGCCATCACCTAGGGCCGCCAAGATCGCGGCGCGGTGAGAGATGGATTTATCGCCGGGCGGGCGCATGGCGCCGGCGAGGCCGCGCGCGGGCTGGATGGTGCGATCGGGCATGAGAAAAATTACGGCAGACGGACTATAAGCCGGATTCTGTGCCGCCGCGGCTTGCGCCACGGCGCGGCAATCATTCCTCTAGCACCGCCATTGCTGACGGCGTCGTGCAGCCTACCCGGGAGTTGATAGCGGGCCGGGTCAGCCCTCCCTCCCCTATTTGGCCTTGCTCCACGTGGGGTTTGCCCTGCCCCCGCTGTCACCAGCGGGGCGGTGCGCTCTTACCGCACCTTTTCACCCTTACCGCCGACGCAAGCGCCGGCGGCGGTATATTTTCTGTGGCACTTTCCGTGAACTGGCTTTGTGAAGCCAGCCCCCTGGCCGTTAACCAGCACGCCACCCTGTGGAGTCCGGACTTTCCTCGGCCGGCGAGCCGCCGAAGCCGCTGCCGAACGCGATTGCCCGTCCGCCTGCCGAGCTTTTAGTGTAGCCCGGGCGCGGGGTCGGTCGCCGGATCCCAGCTAGGAATCCCCTCCGCGCGCGCCGCGCGCAGCAGCGCGTGATCGGAACAAGTGAAGACCGGCGCCACGCTCTGAAGCTGTAGCCGGAACACGATGCAGGACGCCAACTGGAGCGCGTCGCCCGCACGCAGCGGCTGACGATCGATTAACGTCGCGGCAACATCGAAGACGGCGTCGCTAAGAATTTGGCGCTGCCACTCCGAAGATGCCTTGGCCTGGAAATGTTCGAGCGCCGCCTCGGCCACGGAGGCGGCAACCTCGTTGCGGCGCTGCCGTGCCCGCACGGC
>JBOGKJ010000365.1:0-5204 GCA_050745565.1 Terriglobales bacterium
TCGGCAACGCACCCGCCGGCACCGTCGGCAACGCACCCGCCGGCACCGTCGGCAACGCACCCGCCGGCACCGTCGGCGCCGCACCCCCCCCGCCCCCCGCCCCCCGCGGAACGAAAGCGCCGCCCAAGCCCGGCACCCCGGCAAGCGATGGCACCAGCACGACGGCCCCGGCCGCCGCCTCCAACCTCACCGCGCTCACCGCGGACCCGGCGACCTCCAGCACCTCGGCCGAACCGCTGCAGCAGGCCGCTGGCGATCCCGTACCGAGTTCCAACCCACCCGCTCCGCCATCGCCGGCGACGCTGACAGGCGCCGCAACGGCCTCGGCGACCGTGGCTGCCTCCGCTGCCCCACAACCGGCGCCGGCCTCTTCGTCCGCTCCAGCGCCCGCAACGCAGCCGGCGACGTCAGCCTCCGCGCCCCCGCCCGTCGCCGCCAGCGCGCCCGCGCCCATCCCCACCCCCGCCGCCAATGCGGCCGTCCTCAGCGCCAGCCAGGCCGCACCCACCTCCGCGACGCAGGCTACGTCCCAGGCTACGCCCCAGGCTGCGTCCCAGACCACATCGCGAACCACGTCGCGGCCGTCAACCGCGTCCGCGCCGGCCACGGCGCTGCCGGCGGCGGCTGTGCCCGCAGCTCCCTCCGCCTCCGCCTCCAACAGCGGCCAGGGCGGCAACTCCAACCCCGGCCCCAAACCCAAGCCCGCCTCCCCGCCGCCCGCCTTGAAGCCCGCGGCCGCCGCTGCCTTCGCACCCGTCTCTGCGGCCACCGCCTCGGCGCCCGCCGTGCTCACCGCCCCTACGGCCGCACCGGCCACCAGCGCCGCCAGCGGCAGCCCCGCCTCCAGCAACGCCTCCGCCATGCCCGCCGCGTTCGCCAGCGGCAACCCCACGCTCCACGCCTGGCAAGCCACCACGGCGCTGCAGGCCGCCACCCCCAACGGCAGGCTCGATGTGGCGCTGCACAGCGACGCGCTCGGTACCGTGCAGGTCAACGCGGCGCTGCACAACAACGTCCTCGGCGCCACCCTGGTCGTGGACCGCCCCGATGTCCATCACTGGCTGGCCGGGCAACTGCCCGCGCTCGAACGCACCCTCACCGCGCGCCAGCTCACCGTCACCAACCTGCAATTGCAACAGCAAACCGCCGGCAACAGCGGCGGCGGCGCCTCGCAAACCCCGCAGCAGCCGCCCGCCCGCCCCGGCTTCGCCTCCGCCAACTCCACCCTGTCTCCATCCGCACCCCTACCGGCCGTGGCCGAATCCGCCGCCGCCGCCGGACGCCTCAACCTTCGCGTCTGATTTCGAGGTACTCCATGACTGCCACCCACATGCTCGACGCCGCCGCCGCCAACACCACCCCGCCGCCCACCACCCCACCCCCCGCTTCCGGCAGCAACAACCAGCTCGGTCCCAACGACTTCATGACGCTGCTGGTGACCCAACTCAAAAACCAGGACCCGACCAACCCAGTCGATCCCACCCAGTTCGTTGGGCAACTGGTGCAGTTCAACAGCCTCGAGCAGTTGATCAGCATCAATCAGGAACTGTCGCCCTCCTCCACCGGGAGCGGCACCCCCCCCGCACCCGCCGCGCCCACCACGGCTTCCAACCCGCCCGCCAAGTCCTAAGGAGATACCATGGCTTCATTTTCCGTACCCCTCTCCGGCCTCGACGCCAGCTCGCAGCAATTGACGCTCATTGCCAACAATCTCGCCAACGTCAACACCACCGGCTACAAGTCTTCCTCCGCTGATTTCAGCACGCTGTTTTACGAAAGCCTCGGCAGTAGCGGCGATGGCAACCCCATCCAGGTCGGCACCGGCACCCAGCTCGGATCCGTCTCGATGAACTTGAACGATGGCGCCATCAACACCACCGGCATCGCCAGCAATGCCGCCATCCAGGGCGACGGCATGTTCGTGATCAACAAGGCCGGCCAGCAGTTGTACACCCGTGCCGGCGATTTCACCGTGACCGGTGCCGGGATCCTCGAGACCGCCGACGGCGCTCAGGTGATGGGCTATCCGGCGCTGAACGGCGTCGTGAATACGAACGCCCCCGTGGGCTCGCTGCAGATCGGCAGCGGCGTCAGCAGCCCGGCCCAGGCCACCACCAGCCTCAAGGTGGGGCTCAACCTCGACAGCCAGACGGCGGTGGGTGGAACCTTCTCCGACCCTGTGCAGGTCTACGACTCGCTCGGCGGCACCCACACCGTCACCGCCACCTTCACCAAAACCGCCGTGAACACCTGGGGATATAACATGACCCTGCCCGGGGCCGACACCGGCTCGCCCACGCCCACCACCGTGGCCAGCGGCTCGGTCAGCTTTGACACCTCCGGCAACGTGGTGCCGACCACCCCGGGACCGCCCCCTGTCTCCGACATTACCGTGACCTCGGCCGCGCTCACCGACGGCGCCAGCCCGGTCAGTCTCACCTGGCACCTGTACGACGGCAGCGGCAACTCCCTGCTCACCCAGGCGGCCGCGCCCTCGACCCCATTGTCGGCGCTCCAGGACGGCCACGCCAGCGGCAACCTGCTCAACTTCAGCATCGCCAACGACGGCTCCATCACCGGGTCGTTCAGCAACGGCCAATCGCAGGTGCTGGGGCAGTTGGCCATGGCCACCTTCGCCAACGACCAGGGCATCCAGGCCATGGGGAACAACGCCTTCGCCGCAACCTTGGCCTCCGGCCCGGCCACCGTCGGCACTCCGGGCACCGGAAGCCGCGGCCAGCTCGAGGGCGGCGCGGTGGAGGAGTCCAACGTGAATCTGGCGGCGGAGTTCGCCAACCTGATCCAGGCGCAGAACGGCTACCAGGCCAACGCCAAGGCCGTGTCCACCTTCAACCAGGTCATGCAGGTGACCATCAACATGCAGACCGGCGCGTAATGAAACGCTCCATCTCCATCGCCGCTCTGACCGTCCTGCTCGCCGCGCTGGGGTGTGGCTGCTCCTACCTGCCCGGCCACGCCGGCAGCGCCAAGGCCGCCACCCTGGTGCCGGTCCGCTTCATCAAGTTGCAAAGCACCGTGCTGAACCTGGCCGATCTCAGCGGCGGCGCCTACCTCCGCATCGGTGTTTCGCTGGCGCTGCGCAGCAAGGTCAACGACACCGACGATGCCACCCAGACCATCGCCCGCGACCTGGTCGTCACCATCGCCAGCGCCAAATCGTCCGACCAACTGATGACCCCCGCGGGCAAGGCGGAGTTCAAGCGCGAGCTGCTGGCCGCGCTGCAAAAACGGCTGCCGCAGGCGCAGCTCACCAACATCTACTTCGACGAATTCCTCGTTCAGCACTGAACCCGTTCCCCAACCCACCCCGCCATGGCCGCCGCCCCCGCTCCCGTTCTTGACGCCGCAACCAGCCCCGCGCCGGTCGCGCCCCCGGCGCCGCCCGCCGACGACGAGCAACGCTGGCTGCACCTGCGCTGGCTGCCCTGCACGCTGGCGGTCGAAATCCCCGTGCCCCACCTCAGCGTCGGCGACATCCTCCGCCTCGCACCCCAGGCCCTACTCGATACCGCCTGGCAACAAAACGCCGACGTGCCCATCCGCGCCAACGGCCGCCTCATCGCCTGGGCCGAATTCGAAGGCGTGGATGAACACCTCGCCGTCCGCATCACCCGCCTCGCCTGAAATCGCCCACCCCACACCCCACGCCTATCCCCACCCCCAACCCCGCGCCCCCGCCGCGCCTTAACTAGCAACTAGCAACTAGCAACTTTCTTCCCATGTCCACCACCCCCTCCCTCTGGCACTGGAAGCAATGGCTGGCCTCGCCCCGCCCGCGCCGCCGCCTGCGCCGCCTGCGCATGCTGGAAACGCTCTCGCTCGGCGACCGCCGCTTCGTCGCCGTCATCAGCGTCGATGGCCGTGAGCTGCTGGTGGGGGGCACGCCGCAATCCCTCGCCCTGCTGACCGAACTCGAGGGCGGCCTCGGCCGCTTCGAGCCCGGCGCCCCCAGGCCGCCCCGGAGCCTGCAGTGACCTTCGCCGCCATGCTCGTCTGGCAGGGCCTGCGCCTGCCCGCCGGCGGTCCTAACTCCGACCTCTCCTGGACCGTCGTCGTCATCCTCACCCTGGTGACGCTGGTGCCCGCCATCCTGGTCTCGATGACCCCGTTCGTGCGCCTGCTGGTGGTGTTCCACTTCCTCCGCCAGGCGCTCGGCACCCAGACCGCCCCCAGCAACCAGGTCCTCATCGGCCTCTCGCTGTTTCTGACCTACTTCATCATGCAGCCCGTCGGCGCGCAGATGTACAGCCAGGCCGTCCTGCCCTATGAGCATGGCCAGGTGAGCGTGCTCGAAGGCGTCAACCGCGCCAGCGTGCCGCTTGAAGCCTTCATGCTCAAGTTCACGCGCCAGAGCGACCTCGAGCTGTTCGTCGAGGCCGCCCACGCCCCCCGCCCCAAAACCGCCGCCGACCTGCCCATGCGCGTCGTGGTGCCCGCCTACATCGTGAGCGAGCTGCAGACCGGCTTCCAGATCGGGGTGGTGCTGTTCTTGCCTTTCATGGCCATTGATATGGTCGTGGCCTCGATCACGACCGCTGTCGGCATGCTGCAGTTGCCGCCAGTCGTGATCTCGACCCCGCTCAAGTTGCTGGTGTTTGTCGCCGCCGGCGGTTGGCACCTGCTGGTGGCCTCCCTCCTGCACAGCTTTGCGTGACGAATCATGAACTCCGATCAAGCCGTCGAGCTCGCCCGCAAAACCCTCGAGATGACGCTGCTCATCTGCGGCCCCATCCTGGTCATCGCCACCGTCGTCGGCCTGGTCGTCAGCATCTTCCAGGTGGTCACCTCCATCCAGGACACCACCGTCTCCACCGTCCCCCGCCTCGCCGCCGTGGCCGCCGTCGCCTTCGTTCTCAGCCCCTGGATGTTCCGCGAAATGGTCAGCTTCACCGTCCACCTCCTGGGCGACTTCCACCCCTTCCTCCACTAATCAGGCTCTCTCCCCCGCAGCCCCGCCCCCGCAAATGCCCCGCCCCAATGACCGCGCCCCCGCCGCGCCTTAACTAGCAACTAGCAACTAGCAACTCTTCCTCCCCCATGCCCCCCGCAGCCCCGCCCCCGCAAATGCCCCCCCTCAATGACCGCGCCCCCGCCGCGCCTTAACTAGCAACTAGGAACTAGCAACTCTTCCTCCCCCATGCCCCCCCGCAGCCCCGCCCCCGCAAATGCCCCCCCTCAATGAC
>JBOGKJ010000366.1:0-2997 GCA_050745565.1 Terriglobales bacterium
AGTTCGCATGACCACAGCAACCGCGATTCTGCCGTAGCGAGAGGCCGCTCGCGCCCCCTTGGCCTCGCCGGGCCCGGCCGGCGCCGCCCTTCGAGTGCGGGTCCGGCGCTGCGAGCGTCTCAGCGAGCAGGGGCAGGGGCCTGCGCCCGGCAATAGGCCGTCCAGAAAAGGGCGGCCGCGCCGCGCCGCCTAAGCCAGCGCGCGCCAGATGAGCGCGGCCACCACCGCCAGCGGCAGCAGCGTCCAGATCCACTCATTGATGAGCCGCCCCGGCCGCGGCAGCGGGCGTGAAGCCACATGCAGCAGCCGCCAGCCTATCAGTACTACAATCGCCAGGGCGCAGGCCAGCAGCGTAATGACGTAGATCAGGGGCACCTCAAAAAGGCCTTACCAGCACGAGAATCAGAATCAACACGAACAGCAACCCGATCGCGCCGCGGAAGATGCCGAGTTGGGAGAGGGACGGTTCCTGTTCGGGCATGCGGCGCAGCCGGAATGTCAGCACCAGATCAAAGCCAATCAGCACCACCACCAGCGTCAGCTTGGCGTGTAGCCAGGGCGCCATCCGCACCGCGGGAAGCAGGTACATCAGCAGCGCGCCCGTCACGATCATCAGCGCCGCGCCGGGATGCGCGAAACTCCGCATGCCCTTCTGCGCCAGCCGCGACCGCTGCGCGCGCGCGGGGGCGTCATCGCCGCGGGCGCTGGCGGCGGCGAGGGCCAGGAAGAGTCCGCCGATCCACAACACCATCCCGATCAGATGCGCCACCAGCACCCATCCCACCCAGTTGGTCATTGTGCCACCCCCGATTGCTTTGCACGCCGCCACTGCACATGCACCTTCAGCAGGCAACGATTGGACACCACGAGCAGTCCTGCCGCCCGCGCCTCGGCTTCCGCCTCGGGATGCGACACGCCCTCCTGCAGCCACAAAAGCCGCGCTCCGATGCGGATGGCGTCCCGGGCGATGTCGGGCACAAACTCGCTGCGGCGGAATACGTCCACGATATCCACCCGCCCGGCGGCGGCGGTGGCGGCATTGAGGTCGGCGTAGGCGGTCTCGCCCAGCACCTCGCGCTCGCCGGGATTCACCGGCAGGATGCGGTAGCCCTGCTGCTGCAAGTAGCGCGCGACGCCGTGGCTGGGCCGCGCCGGGTTGCTCGACAGCCCCACCACGGCGATGGTGCGGGCATCGCGCAGCACGGCCTCGATTTCAGCGGTCAGCGTCATCGGGTTGGCGCGCGCCCCGGCCGAGGGAGCTTGGAAGCATCCTGAGCAGCGCGGGCGCGCCTCGCGGGGGGGCGTCCTGAAAAGGGCGGCCTGGCTGCCATGGCACTGCCGCGCGCCCCGCGTCCGGGTTCCCGCGGGCCCCTGCTCGGTGCGCGCCGCGCTGGGGCCGCGCCTGCCGTCCGCATGGGGCGCGCGTCTGGCGCCGAACGAGGCAACTTGGACGCGCCCGGAGCTGAGCGCGCGCGCGTTGCCGCCCAGCGAATTTCGGCCGCAGCACGACCCTCGGGGCCCCCAAGGCGCCTTCGCCTTGGGGTGGCGGCAACGGGAGGGCGTCCAGAAAAGGGCGGCCGCGCCGCCGCCGAGGGAAAAGCGGGCGCGAATGGCCGGACACTCCCGACGGGCGGCCCGCCCCCGGGCAGCGATGCAGGCGTACGGCCGGCGGCGGGATGGGCCGTGCGCAGTTGGGCGATTTCCGGCGGGGTCAGCTCGCGCATCTGGCCGGGCTTGAGCTGGCCGATGCGCAACGGGCCGATCGCCACCCGCTTGAGTTTTTCCACCGGGTGGCCGATCAGGGCAAACATTTTTCGGATCTGGTGATACCGCCCCTCAATCAGCACCACCTCCAGCCACGGGTTCTCGCTCGACGTCCGGTAGACGCCGGCGCGCTGGCGCTCGCGCCCGCTGGCGCCCGAGGCCGCCAGCCAGCGAATCTGCGCCGGTGCCGTCCGCCGGCCCTCGATGACGACGCCGCGCCGCAGCCGCGCCAACTGCTCCTCGCCCGGCCGGCCGGCGACCTTCACCCAGTAAGTCTTGGGCAGCGCTGTGGAGGCATGCAGCACGCGGTTCGCCAGTGCTCCGTCGTTGGTGAGCACCAGCAGTCCCTCGGAATGAAAATCCAGCCTGCCCACCGGGTAAATCCGCTCGCGGCTGGAGCGCACGAAATCGGCGATGGTGGGGCGGCCCTCCGGGTCGCTGAGCGTGGTGACCACGCCCTTGGGCTTGTAAAACAGCAGATGGTGCAGTCGGGCCGCCGGCCGCACCGGCTTGCCGGCGACGGTGATGTGGTCGCGCACCCAGTCGGCCTTCGAGCCCAGTTCGGCAATCACCAGGCCGTTGACCGTCACCTGCCCGGTCGTGATCAGCACCTCGGCCTTGCGGCGCGAGGCCACGCCCGCCTGCGAAATCAGTTTTTGCAGCCGTTCCTGCATCTTGCACAAGCGTAGCAGAACGAGCCAACTTGGAGGCGCCCTGGGCAGAGCAGGCTCGCGTTGCCGCCCAGCGAATTCCCGCCGCAGCCCGCCCCCCAAGGCCCCCGAGGCGCAAGCGCCTTGGGGTGGGAACAACGGGAGGGCGCCCTGAGAAAGGCGGCCGCGCCGCTTCCGGCCGCGGCCCGACCACCTCCGGAGCCCCCGGCGCGCTGGGGTGGCAGCGGGAGGGCGGCCTGTCGCGGGGGTCGTGCCGTTTGCACTGCGGGCAAAATCGGCGCGAAGGGCCGCGGAATTCCAACCGGGTGAAAGCTCCAGTGGCAAAACTACCAGCCTTCCGATCGGCGCCATCTCCCGTGGGGCGGGTCGCCCGATCCGCGCGCCGGCCGCCGGCCGGCGCCATGCGGAAGTTCGGATGACCACAGCAACCGTGACACTGCCGTAGCGAGAGGCCGCTCGCGGCCCCTTGGGTTCGCCGGGCCCCGGGCCGGCGCTCCACAGCCCTTCGAGTGCGGGCACGGCGCTGCGAGCGTCTCAGCGAGCAGGGGCAGGGGCCGGCGCC
>JBOGKJ010000367.1:0-1657 GCA_050745565.1 Terriglobales bacterium
GGCATGGGGCGTAGAGCCCCATGCCCGCCCGCGTCGGCATTTACGGACGTCTGCCCGACTCGCCGGCATTGCCGACAAGAGCGCCACGGTATGGGGGCAAGGGCCGGCGGCCCGCGGTCAGCGCAGCGCCAGTTGGCAGGCTTCGGCCAGCCAGGCAGCGGCGGCGTCCTGCAGTTGCAGGCGCGCTTCGGTGCCGGGGCCGAGTTGGAAGTCGCGCTGGGCGGCCCAGTGGACCTGGCCGTCGGGCCGCTGCTCAATTCTGGCCGTGACCCGCACGGCGCTGCCAGACTGCTGACAGCAGGCCAACACTACGTATTCGGCGGCTGAAGCTGTGACCAGGCGCACGCAGTTGGCTTCGGCCAGCCGGACCACCAGGCCCGAGGCCAAAGCAATGGCCAGCGCCTGCTCGCCCCGCGTCCGCCGCGTAGAGGCGAACTCTGCTACGGCAAGCATGGGCAGGCTGCCAGGGGCCAACTCGATTGCCACGGGCGCCACAAACTGATAGCCGCGGCCGGGTACGGTGGCAATGTAACGTTCGACGCCCATCCGGCCCTGCCCCAGCGCCCGCCGCAGCGCGCATAAATGGACGTTCAGGTTCGATTCCTGAACGTTGACGCCGCGCCAGACCCGCTCGATCAACTGCTCGCGGGCGACGATTTGGCCGGCCTGAGATGTCAACTCGATCAGCAGATCCAGGGCGCGCGGTGTAAGGCTGACCGGAAGCGCCTGCCCGGCCGTGATTTGCCAGAGCGCACGCTCAAATGGACACAGCAGAAACGGCCCAAAACGGTAGCGAGCCCGGTAAAGGGCGGGGGGGGAAGGCGCAGGCGCTAGCAGGGCATGGGCCATGGCGGGGGCGCAGGTGGATACAGTATAACGCACCTGGGGGTGCGGCGAGGGACTAGGGGCGGGCGGGGTGGGATGCTGGCTGCGACAGGGCCGGTTCCAGGCTGCGGTACCAGGCCACGGTGCGCGCCAGCCCTTCGGCGAAGTTGACCTTGGGTTCATAGCCCAGCAAGGTGCGGGCGCGGCTGATGTCGGCCAGCGAATGCGTGACATCGCCGGGACGGGAGGGGCCGTAGCGCACCTCGCCGTCATAGCCGAGCATGGGGCGCAGCAGCTCGATGACCTGGTTCAGCGTGATGCGGGCGCCGGTGGCGCAATTGATCACCTGGCCAGCGACGCTGGCGGCCGGAGCGGTGGCGGCGAGCAGGTTGCCGGCGACGACATTGTCGATGTAGGTGAAATCGCGGCTCTGCTCGCCGTTGCCGTGCACGGTCGGGACCTCGCCGTGGAGCATGCAGGTGATGAACTTGGCGAGGACGGCAGCATAGGCGGAGGCGGCGTCCTGGAAGGGCCCAAAGACGTTGAAGTAGCGCAGGGTCACGGTCTCAAGGCCGTAGCAGGCGTGAAAGGCGGCGAGATAGTGTTCACCGGCGAGCTTGGCGACGGCATAGGGGGAAAGGGGGGCCGGGAGAAAGTCTTCGCGCTTGGGGAGGTTGGGGCTGTTGCCGTAGGCGGAGGAGGAGCCGGCGTAGACGAGGCGGCGAACGCCGGCATCGCGGGCGGCGACGAGGAGGTTGACGGTGCCATTGACGTTGGCGTGATTGCTGGCGACCGGATCGGCGACCGAGCGCGGGACGCTGGGGATGGCGGC
>JBOGKJ010000368.1:0-2690 GCA_050745565.1 Terriglobales bacterium
GCGCGCGCTCGTGCATGCCGGCCGGGGCGAGGCGGCCGCTCGGCGCCGCCCCCGCATGCGCGGCCGCAGCCTTCTGGTGGCCTCGCAGGTGGCGCTGACCGTCACCCTGTGCGCGGCCGCGGGGTTGCTCTTGCGCAGCTTCCTGCGCCTCACCACCGTGCCGATGGGCTTCAACCCCAACGGTGTGCTGGCCTTCGAGTTGGACATGCCGCAGGCGCGTTACGCCAACAACGCCGCCAGAGGGCAGTTACTGGGGCGTGCCGCAGCGGCTCTCGCGGCATTGCCCGGAGCCCGCGGCGTGGCCGCAGTCAGCTTTCCGCCCTTGGCCGGCGAGGCCCAAACCGGCTATGCCCTGCCCGGCAAGCCGCTCAAGCCGTTGGATGATTCCCAAACCGTCGGCTATAACGCCGTGGGCGCGGATTACTTCCACCTGCTGAACATTCCCGTGCTGGCCGGGCGCGGCTTCTTGCCTTCCGATACCGCCCAGGCGCCGCCCGTCACCGTGATCAGCGCCCGGGCGGCGCGGCAACTCTTTGCCGGGCGCTCCCCGATCGGGCAGCGGATCCGTTACAGCTTCGGCCAGCAGCCCTGGCGTACGGTCGTCGGGATCGTCGGCGACGTGCGCAGCAGTGTGCCCGACGAGCCGTCGCCGGCCGACGCAACCGCCTATGTGCCACTGGCGCAGTCCTGGGTGTCACCGGGGTTGACGGTGCTGGTGCGCACGGCCGCTCCGCCAACCTCGTTGATTCCGGCGGCGCGCCATGCCATCGCCGGCCTCGACAGCCAGATGCCCCTGATCGCCCCAATGCCGCTGTCGGACATGTACCGCTCCGCCCTCGCCCCGCCCCGCTTCCGTAGTTTGGTGGTAGTCGGCTTTGCCGGCTTGGCGCTGCTGCTGAGCGCGGTGGGGCTGTTCGGGCTGCTGAGCTACGCGGTGGCCGGCCGCCGCCGGGAGCTGGGCGTGCGCACCGCGCTCGGCGCGCAGCCCCGCCGCATCGTCGCTCTGGTGGTCGGCCAGGCGGCGCTGCCGCTGGCCATTGGCATCGCCGCCGGACTCGCCGCCGCCTGGGCGGTGGCCGGCTGGCTGGCCCACCTCTTATTCGGCATCGGCCCGCTCGACCCCGCCTCGCTCGCCGCCGCCGCCCTGCTCATGGCGTTCACCGGTGGGCTCGCGGCCTGGCTGCCGGCGCGGCGCGCGCTCGCGCTCGACCCCGCCGACGTCCTGCGCTGTGAATAAGACCGTCCGGCTGAGACTACTGCTGGTCGGAGGCGAGCACCATCAGGCGCGCCACCAGCACATGGCTCGGCTGCTCCAGCGCAAACCGGACGCAGCGGGCGACGTCGGCGGGCTCAAGCGCCTGGCGCACGCCCAACTCGTCGCGCGGGTGCAGCGGCTGGCGGTCATGCAGCTCGGTCATCACCAACCCGGGCTCAATCGCCGACACCCGGATCCCGGTTCCCGACAGCTCCATGCGCAGAGCCTCGCCCAGCGCCGCCAGCGCGTGCTTGGTCCCACTGTAGGCACCCGCCATCAGGCGCACGCGGGTGGCCAGCACACTCGAGATGTTCACCAGGTGCCCGTGCCCCTGCTCCTTGAACAGCTTCGCCGCGGCGTAGGCCACCCGAAAAGCCGCGCTCACGTTGACCTCGACCATGTGGTCTATCGCCTTCAGGTCCGCAAGTTCGATGGGAGCGGCGGTGAGCTCGCCGGCGTTGTTGACCACAATGTCGCAACTGCCGAACTGCTTTCGGGCCTGATCGAGCAGCTTCGGCGTCAGCGCCGGATCGGTGATGTCGCCGGCCAGGACAGACACATTCTTCAGCTCCCCCGCCAACGCCGTGAGCTTGTCCTCGCGCCGGGCCGTGAGCAGCAGCTTCACCCCGGCCCCGGCCAGCTCGCGCGCCACCGCCGCGCCGATACCGCTCGAGGCGCCCGTAATGACCGCCACCTTGTCCTTGAGCCCGGTCGCGCCAGCAGCGTCAGCCATAGGCTACGATTGTCCCATGTCCGGCAGCCCTGTCAGGCCCTATCCATTTGATCACCGCCGCGCCGTGCGCCATTTGCGCCAGGTGCACCCCCACATGGCGGCGCTGGTGACGAGCGTTGGCCGTTTCCGCATGCCCATGGAAACCCACGCCGAACCGTTCCATGCCCTGTTGCGCGCCATCGTATTCCAGCAGCTTCACGGCACCGCCGCGCGCGCCATCCTGGCTCGCATCGAAGCGCAGGTCGGCCAGGGCGCGCCACCCTCGCCCGCCCAAGTTCTCGCCGCCACCGAGGCCGCGCTGCGCGCCACCGGCCTCTCGCGCCAGAAAATCGCCGCCGTCCGCGACCTGGCCGCCAAAACCGAAGCCGGCGTGGTCTGCGGCTGGCAGGACATCGTCGCCGTCCCCGATGACGAAATCATCGCCCGCTTCACGCAGGTGCGCGGCGTCGGCCCCTGGACGGTGCAGATGTTGCTCATCTTTCGCCTGGGCCGCCCCGACGTGCTGCCCATCCACGACTACGGCGTGCAGCAGGGTTTCCAGATCGCCTACGGCAAGCGCCGCCTCCCGACGCCCAAGGAACTGGCCGCCGCCGGTGAAGTCTGGCGCCCGTGGCGCAGCGTGGCCAGTTGGTATCTCTGGCAAGCGGTGCGGCTGGAGCGGGAGCTAGGTCGCGAATTGAAGCGCGAGACGCCGCCTCAGGC
>JBOGKJ010000369.1:0-7955 GCA_050745565.1 Terriglobales bacterium
CGCGCCGGCCCGGGGCCCGGCGAGCCCAAGCCGGCGCGAGCCTCGCGGGGCCACGCCGCTTCGTTTGCCGGGAGCGGGCCGCCCTCCGGACTTTCGCAGCCCTTCGCGCCGACTTTGCCCGAAGTGCAAACGGCGCGACTCCCGCGAATCGCGTCGCAGCGCGCACAAGCCAGCTTGGGCCGCACCTGCCGGGTCACCCGGAAGCTCGCCGGCACACGCTCCAAATAGGCGCCGTATTCCACACGCACACTGCCCCGCCACAGCTCGATCCACAGGCCGCCCGCGGCGGGGCAGCTGCGACGTTCGACTGTCTCCTCCGCCGTCGCCCGCACCGCCGCCAGGGGAGTCTCGGGCCCATGGCTTAGCTTATCGGGGGCAGGTCACGATGGCAACGCCGGCATTCGCCGGCTCTATGAACGCATCAATTCGGTGTCGGCTTTTCGGCGTGTTCGATGACCAAGGTCTCGACCAACCCTTTGGCGCGGACCATCTTCAAGCCCGCTTCCGAGAGAAATTCAATGAACGAGCTCTTTTGCCCTTCGCCTGAGTATTGAGGGTTCGGGTCGGGGGATGACTCTCTGAAGTAGAACGTTCCTTGCAACCCAGTTCGGTCCGTAACCGAGGCGTGCAAGATGAACGACGAAGCAAACCACGCCAATTGCGGCATGTCGCTCTTGAGTCCCCACACGCCGCCAACGTAGCCAACCGACCCGAAGCCGGCTTGTCCTGGGCCTTTGGGTCGGCCCGTCTCGTCAACCGGCTTCAGCCTGAGCTGTTTGCTGCTGCGTTCAAGCAAGTAAACTGTGCCCAGCTTCGTGTCTTGGCGAACCTGTAATTTAAACCGTGTGGCCAGCAGCGTTTGTAGCATCGCCCGCAGTTGCTCGTCCTGAATGCTGTACCAGGTATGACCCAAGTTGATGCTTGGACTGACGGCAGCAGGGGGCACGGCTTCGATGTCGTAGCTGTCTTTTGCCGTCCAGGCATCGCCTCCCGCGATCTGCCAGTAGGAAACGTTGTACGCGATTTCGACGATAACCTTCAGCGGCACATCATGAAGAATCAGCCTGCCGCCCGCAGATAAATTGACGCCGGTGCTAAGGGTTGCCCGCAAGTTCGGGTCCGTCGGCTTCACGCTCGCCGCATCAAACTGGGGACGGGGGGTTGCCTGTTGCTGCCGAGCCTGGGCGCAGGTCATCGTGGCAAGGCAGAGCTGCGATGCAATGAGTGCAGACCCTGCTCCGCCGAGCACCTTCACGGCCCTAGTATATAGGTCTCACTGCAAAAAAGCGGGGCATTAGTTGGCGCGGGCCCCAGCGCCGCTTCGCCGTCCCCGCACCCGTTCTCAGGCAGTCCGGCCGTTCGAGCCCATCTGGGGCGCGAACGCCGTGAGCCCCAGCGCGGCCCCATGTTAACGTGGCACTGCCACGTCAACCTGGGGCCGCGCCTGCTTCGTTTGCCGAGGGCGGTGCAAGCGCCCGTGGCGCTTTCGTCCCTTCGGAATTCCGCTGCCTATCGCGCCTACTTTGCCCACGGTGCAAAAGGCACGGCTTCCGCGTGAGGCGCCCTCCTTCGCCATGGCGCAGGCGCGGCGGGCCTTTGAGTTAGTGCGGCGATTGTTGAGTTTGGTTTAGAGTTGACCGCTGAGCCGGTGGTGGCGGGCGAGGGAAGTCTGGCGGAGAGGGAGGGATTCGAACCCCCGGTGCCCTTTCGAGCACACACGCTTTCGAGGCGCGCGCCTTCAACCACTCGGCCACCTCTCCGCGCCATGGACGGCACTCAGCGCTTGCGCTGGAAGAACTGCTGGATCAGGCCGGCGGCCTCGGCCGCGAGCACGCCTGAGGTCACCTCGAACCGATGGTTGAGGGCCGGATGCTGCGCCAGCGATGGCACCGAGCGCAGGGCCCCGGCTTTGGGCTCATCGGCGGCATACACCAAGCGCGCAATGCGGGCCTGGATCAGCGCTCCCACGCACATCGCGCACGGCTCGATTGTAACATAGAGGCAGCAGCCGACGAGGCGGTGGTTGCCGAGCTTCCAAGCGGCTTCGCGCAGGGCGACGAGCTCGGCGTGGGCGGTGGGGTCGAGGTCGAGGCGGGTGCGATTGTAGCCGCGGCCGACGACCACGCCGGCGGCCGAGAGCACGACGGCGCCCACCGGCACCTCGCCGGCCAGCTCGGCGCCTCGGGCGAGCTTGAGGGCTTCGGCCATCCAGGCGGCGTCGTTTGATTGGCGCGGGCCCCAGCCCGGCTCCGCCGGGCATCCCGCTTCGTCCATCTGGCGCGGGCCCCAGCGCGGCTCCGCCGAGCGCCCCGCTGGGTTTGACTGGCGCGGGCTCACGCGCGTAGTCGGCTGGGACGCTCGCACGGCCGCGGGTCCTGCTTCCTCGTCAACTTCCGGGTTGGCGGGCGGTTTAGGCGTAGCGCAACCAGCGCATCAGTTCCGGCAGCGTGGGGCGCTTGCCGGTCATGAGGATGCCGACGCGGTAGATCTTGGCGGTGAGTTTGGTGCAGGCGAGAAAGGTTGCGGCGCACAGGACTACGGCGAGGATAACCTGCCAGGCGGGCGGGCTGGAGACGGCGACGCGGACCACCATCAGCACCGGGGCGAAGAACGGGATGAGCGAGAGCACGACGCTGAGCAGGCTCGAGGGCGTCGCCATCACCAGGAAGGCGAGATAGAGGGCGGCGACCAGCACCAGGGTGAGGGGCATTTGGGTTTGCTGGGCCTCCTGCTCGCTGGAGACGATCGAGCCGATGGCGGCGTAGATGCTACTGTAGAGCAGGAAGCCGAGAACGAAGAAGACGAAGAAGCAGACGTAGAGCCAAGGCGAGACATGCGGCAGGTACTGGCTGATTTGGGCGCCGCTGGCCTCGGCCATGGCGACGCCGTAGGTGGCGGCGAGGGCGAGGCAGATGCCCCAGACGGCAAATTGGGCCAGCGCGGTGAGGACGACGCCCAGGATTTTGCCCATCATGAGCGAGAAGGCATCCACCGACGACAGCAGCACTTCCGAGACGCGGGTGGTTTTCTCCTCAGTGACGCTGCGCATGACCACCACGCCGTAGAGCAGCAGGAACATATAGAGGATGAGCACCAGGGCGATGGCGACAATGGCGGTCTGGCCGTTGTCGGCGCTGTCACCGACCTTCGACACCTTGGTTTCCTTGAGGTCGAAACTGCCGGCCATGTCGGCCAGTTGGCTGGGCGGGATGCCGGCGGCCAGCATGTGAGCGCGGTTCACGGCGGCGCGCAAACGGCTCTCCAGGGCTTCATTGACGCCCAGGTTGGCGGCGTTGCGGGCGTGGTAGTTGGCGGTGCGGCCGGCGAGGACGTCGGCGGGAATCACCAGATAGCCGTCCACGGACTTGCTCAGCGCGCGCTGGCGCAGTGACGCCTCGACGGTGCTCAACGTCGCCGGGGTGGCCTCGACCAGGGTGAGTTTCAGTTGCGCCTCACTGGCGCCGCTCTGGGCCTGGAGGGATTGCTGGAGCTCGGGGTAGATTTGATGCGAGAGATCGACGACGGCGATGGTGGCGCCGATGTGCTGGCTGGCCTGGATGACCTTGAACTCCATGAAGAGGAAGCCGCCGGCGATCACCGGAATGAGCACGGTGAAGACGACAAAGCCGCGGGTGCGCACCCGGGTCATGAGCTCACGTTTGATGATGGTCCAGATCTTCATAGTTGTGGCACCGACATAGTTGGCGCGGGCCCGAGCGCGGCTTCGGCATCCCCGCACCGGTTCTCGGGCAGGGGGCCTCGTGAGCCCCAGTCCGGCCCGCCCGCCGCCGGCGCGGTGGCGGCCGAGCTGTTGTCGCGGGCGATGGTATCGAGAAAAATTTGGTTGAGGGAGGGCTCGAGCAGCTCAAAGCGGGTGATCTCGAGCCGGGGCGCAAGGAAGCGCAGCATTCCCGCGACCGCGGCCGCATTCTGGGCCTCGGGGCGGAGGCGGACTTCGGCGTAATTGCCGTAATCCTCGACCGTGGCGGCGCCGGGCGCCTGGCGCAGGGTGGCACTGTCGCCGCGGTAGTCCACGCGCACGGTGGACTTGCCGGCGGCGGCGCGAATTTGCGCCAGTGGACCATCGAGCACCTTGAGTCCGTGATCAATCAGGCAGACGTGGTCGCAGAGCCGCTCGGCTTCCTCCATGCGGTGGGTGGAGAAGAGGATGGTTTTGCCCTCGGCGCGCAGCTCCAGCAGGATGTCCTTGAGCAGGTTGGCGTTGATGGGGTCGAGGCCGCTGGAAAACTCGTCCAGGATGAGGATGGGCGGGTGGGCGATGACGGCAGCAATGAACTGGATCTTCTGCTGCATGCCCTTGGAGAGCTCATTCAGTTTTTTCGCCTCCCAGGCGCCGAGCTCGACGCGCTCGAGCCAGCGGCGGACGCGGGGGCGCGCCTCGGAGGGGCGGATGCCCTGGAGTTCGGCGAGGAACACGAGCAGCTCGCCGACTTTCATCTTTTGATAGAGGCCGCGCTCTTCGGGCAGATAACCGACAATGTCTTTGGTCTTGGGGCCGACCGGGATGCCATTGATGAGGATCGCGCCCGCATCCGGCACCAGGATGTTGGTCATCATGCGAATGCTGGTGGTTTTCCCAGAGCCGTTGGGGCCGAGGAAGCCATAGACGGCGCCCTCGGGCACCTGCAGCGTGAGGCCCTGCACGGCGCGGACGGCGCCGTAGGATTTTACGATCCCGTCGCAGGCGATGGCGATATTGGAGCCCGGCGTGGACATTGGCGGTAGTTTACTACAGGGGGAGCGGCTAGCGGCTAGCGGCTAGCCATTAGCCGTTAGCCGTTAGGAACGCGTGGCGGCCTTGCGAGGGGAGGGGCATGGCTTGCCGGTGTCGCTCACCGGCGGCTACCTGTAATTCACCGCACGCATTGCGCCACGGCTGCCGGTGCGGTTGGCGCCCCCCAGTAATATCCCATGCCTTAGATATCGCGCATTGGGCACGCGCTCGCGCCCCCAAATCCGCTACACTAGCGCCATGCATCTGCTGCTTGCCCTGCTCCTGAGCCTGGGGCTGGGGGCGCCCGCCGCCGCCCCCAGCGGAGGCTTCCGTATGGCCTCAACCTCGTTCCGCAACCTCGAGCGCATCCCGGTGGACCATACCTGCGACGGCACGGCGCGCACCTCCGCCGAGTTGCACTGGTCCGGCGCCCCCTCCGCCACGCGCAGCTTTGCCCTCATCATGTTCGACCCCGATGCGCGGCCCCCGCGCGGCTTCGTCCACTGGGTCGTTTACGACATCCCCGCCACGGTCCACGCCATCCCCTCCGGCCAATATGACCAAGCCGCACTGCCCGCGGGCGGCGTCGAAGGCAACAACGGACGCGGAAAGCTCGGCTTCGTGCCCTCCTGCCCTGGCCCGGGCAAGCCGCACCATTACACGTTCACCCTGTATGCCCTGCGCGTTCCCAGCCTCGGCCTGCCCGCCGGCGCCACCCGCGTCCAGGTGCTCGCCGCCCTCCACGGCAAGGTGCTGGCGCGAGCCACGCTCGTGGGCCTCTACAACCGTCTGCCTGCGCATTAGAGCAGAATCACAGTTGCTGTAGTTACCCGAATTTAGTGGCCGGCGGGGGACTGCAATAGTGTGAACGGGCGGCCGTAGCCGGTTAGTTCCAGATAGCCAACGCCTGCGGCCGGCGGGCCGCCGGGGACGCCGGCGACGGTGACGGCGCCTTCCCAGTAGCTCACGCCCATGGCGGGATCGTGGAGAAGCTGAGAGTCGAGCGCGGCGGAGACGGTGAAGTCGAGGCCGAGCGGCGGCACGCGCACGCGCCAGGCGATGGGGTAGCCGTTCCAGCGGCGCAGCGGCTGCATGGTGAAACTGACGGCGCTGAGCGCCACGGGCTTGCCGCCCGAGGGCAGCCAGGTGCCGGCTGAGTGCGGATCGCGGGCGCCGGAGCGCTGCCGCAAATTGAACAGCATGAGATCGCCATGAGCGAGGTGCAGCCCGAGCCAGTCCCAGCCTTGCTGGTTGGGGTCGAGCTGGTCGGAGGCGAACTCATGGTCCATCCACGCCAGGCCGCTGACGGCCACGCCGTCCACACTGCCGTGGGCGGTGATGTGGGGCAGCGAGTAGTAGTAGGAGGCCTCGCCGGCGGCGGCGCCTTTTTGGCTGTAGCCGGCTTTGCCATTGAGCATGCGCGGGCCGGGCTGGAGGCTGAGGTCGAGCAGCATGGGGCCCCAAGCGGCCTGGAGCTGGCGGGGGCCGGCGGCATCGAAGGTTGCGGCCCAATTTTCATTCCACAGATGCAGGGTGGCTGGCGTGGGCGAGGCGCCGGCCTGACTCCAATCGCCGCGTCGGGCCCGAGTCCAGAACGCGTAGGTGTGGCGGCTCAAATCGCTGATGGCGAAGTGGGTGAAGTAGAGGTCGTGGTCGAGGGCGGCGCCGGGCGAGGGCGAAATCCGGAAGAAGGTCACCTCGAATCCGAATCGGCGCCGGCCGTCGGCGGAGGCAAGGTTGCCGGTGAAGTACCACCATTCGTTGGCGAAGGCGGGGTGCGCGCCCTGGTCGCGCGGGAACTGCCATTGGTAGCCGGGGAGGGCGCGGCGATATGTGGCGGGCGACTGAGAAGGCGCGACGGGCGCGAGCGCGGCTGCGAGCAGAAACGCGGCCAGGGGGAGGCACTTCATTCGGACTCCAGCAGTGCGGGCGCGATGGTGCGTTCGGCGGTGCGGGCGGGCACCCAGCCGGCGGCGAGGGTGGCAAGCCACACCAGCGCCGAGGCCAGCACCAGGTAGAGCCAGGGCCAGTGCCACAGGATGGTCCAGCCGAAGGATTGGACATTGATGACGCGGACGAGAATCCAGGCCAGGGTGATGCCGACGCCCCAACCCAACGCCAGTGCGAGCGTGGCGATGAGGGCGGCCTCGGCCAGCAGCAGGTGGCGCAGTTGGCGGCGCACGGCGCCGAGCGCGCGCAAAATCGCCAGCTCCTTTCCGCGCTCGAGCACCACCGCCAGCAGCGTGTTGGCGACGCCGAGCACGGCCACCAGCAGCGTAATCACTTCGAGCGCGTAGGTGATCTGGAAAGTTTGATCGAAGACGCGCATGGCGGCCGTGCGCAGTTGCTGATTGTTGGTCACCACCATGCCGGTGCGGCCCAGCAGGCGGCCGTTGATGGCGGCTTCGAGGGTGCTGGCGGCGACGCCGGGGGCGGGATCGAAGCCGAGCTCGGTGATCGCGGGGGCGCCGAAGGCCTGGCGAAAGCTGGCGGGCGCCAACACGATTTCGCCCTGGCTGGAGGTGTAGTCGTAGAACACGCCAGCGATGCGGGCGTTGAGGGCGCCGCGGGGGCCGGTGAGTGGGATGGGGTCGCCGGCCCAGAGATGGAAGCGGCGGGCGAAGGGTTCAGAAACGATCACCGGGCCGGGTCCGCCGGCCAGAAAGCGTTGTTGGGGCGGCGCCCCGACTCCGGCTGCGGCCCAATGGGTATCTATGAGCACGGGTTGGCCGCGGAACAGCCAGCGCTGGAGGTGGTCGGCTTCGATGGCGCCGGCGGCGGGCGTGGCCAGCAGGCGCGCGGCGAGCGCGGGGGCGATGGGCACGGGGTGGTTTCGATCCCAGTCGGCGGGGCGAACGAAGACGGTTGCCTGCAACTGCTGGCCGAGCCAGAGCGCCACAGTCTGGCGGAAGCTGCCGACCATGATGGCGACGCCAAGCATGACGCCGATGGCGGTGGCGAGGGCGGCGGTGAGCACGGAACTGCGGCGGAGGGCGCCGGCGAGGGCGCCGGCGGCGAGGGCGAAGGTGGGCGCGATCCCCAGCGCGGCGATGCTGCGGGATTTAGTTGGCGCGGGCCTCTGCGCGGCTGCGCCGCGCGCATTAGTTGGCGCGGGCCCCTGCACGGCTGCGCCGCGCGCATTAGTTGGCGCGGGCCCCTGCACGGCTGCGCCGCGCGCATTAGTTGGCGCGGGCCCCTGCACGGCTGCGCCGCGCGCCCC
>JBOGKJ010000370.1:0-18501 GCA_050745565.1 Terriglobales bacterium
GCCCGACCAGGTCACTCTGCTGATATACTGCCGGCGATGAAGCGGCCCGGAGGCCTTACTGCCATTGCCGCGATTGCTTTTGTCAGCTCGGCGCTGCTGATGTTTCCTGCTGTGCTGTTGGCGCTGATTGCGCTGGCCGGAGGGGAACGGGGGGCGCCGGTAACCGCGGAGAAAATCTGGGGCGGGGTGGCGTACGCGGCTCTGGTGATGGTGTTGCCGGCGTGGGGCATTCTCACCGGCATCGCGCTGCTGCGAATGCGGCTGTGGGCGCTGGCCTCGACGCAGGCCTTCGCCTGCTGCCTGCTCGCGGCCGGCGGCGGTATGGACATCGCCGCGGTGGTTACGGTGATCGCGTCGCCAACGGCGAGCGCCAATGTCATCCACTTCGCCGTGTTGTATGTCGTGATCGGGATCGGGTTGGCGGGGCTGGGCGCATGGTGGCTGGCCTATTGCAGCCGCCTCGCAGTGCGCTCGTGCTGTATGGCCCATGGTGGCTGGGCGCGGCGGCCGTTCGGGATATCGCTGGTGGGCTGGGCGACGACGATCGCGGGCGCCTGCTGCCTGTTGACGGCGCTGGTGCCGGATCCGTCGGTCACGGTCACGGCGTTCGCCTGGCGGGCGGAGGGCTTCATGGCGCATGCGGTCTGTGGGGTGGCGGCGGTGGCGGGGCTGGGCGCCGGCACCGGGCTGCTGCGGCTGCGTCCGTGGGCGCGCGCCGCGGGGGCGGCGGTGTTGGGGCTGGCGGTCCTGTACGCCATCAGCCGCACGTTTGCCCACGAGGCGGCGATCACCATGGCGTATGCCGCCTACGCCCACCCCCTGTCCACCCGCTACAACTTCGACGAACTCTTCTCGGAACTGCAGTGGCACACGACTTTATTGCTGGCCTGGGGCGCCATCGCGGTGGGCGGCCTGTTCGGCCTTCACCTCCTCCGCCACCTGCACGCCGGCTCGGCTCGGCCCAGCGCGACGGTTGATGTAGCTTAACGGCCGCCGGTGCCGAAGCGGCGTGGCCGCCCCTTTTTAGGACGTCCTCCCGCTGCCGCCGCAGCGCGCGCCCGCTCCGCTCCGGGCGCGCCCAAGTTGCCTCGTCATGGCGCCGCGGAGGGCGTGGGGCCGCGCGAGCCTGATACAATCCGGCTAGGATGCCCCTCTCCCGCCACCGCCGCGTGCTGGCCGTCGTGCTGGCCGGCGGACGCGGCACACGCCTGCAGCCGCTGACCAAGTTCCGCTCCAAGCCGGCGGTGCCGTTCGGCGGCCGCTACCGCATTATTGACTTCGTCCTTTCCAACCTGGTGAACTCCGGCATTACCGCCATCTATGTACTCACCCAGTATAAGGCGCAGTCGCTCATCAGTCACATCCAGCGCGCCTGGTGGTTCGTGGGCGGCGCCCACGATTCGTTCGCCACCATCGTGCCCGCGCAGATGCAACTGGGCACCGCCTGGTACCGGGGCACCGCCGATGCCATTTTCCAGAACCTGAACCTGATCGAGCAGTTCGGCGCCGACCGGGTGGCGGTGTTCGGCGCCGACCACGTCTACAAAATGAACATCGCCCAGATGGTGGACTACCACGACGCCTGCGGCGCCGACGTCACGCTCGCCTGCATGCCGATGCCCGCCAGCGCCGCGCCCGGCTTCGGCATCGTTGAGACCGACGTGGACTGGCGCGTCAAGCGCTTTGTGGAAAAACCGCTGCCGGCCGATGCGCCGCAGATTGCCGACCGGCCCGGGTACGTGCTGGCCTCGATGGGCAACTACATCTTCGACACCGACGTGCTGATGGACGTGCTGCTGCAGGACTCGCGCGAGAGCGGCCCGCACGACTTCGGGCTCTCGATTCTGCCCGCCATGGCCGCCGCCGGACGGCGCGTCTACGCCTACGACTTCGAGAGCAACCGCCTGCCGGTGCACCACGGCTACGGCCACGAACGCCCCTACTGGCGCGACGTAGGCAGCATACCGGCCTACTTCGATGCCAACATGGACCTGCGCAGCGTGACGCCCGAGCTGAACCTGTTCAACTGGTCGTGGCCGATCATGAGCGCCAACTTCAACCAGCCCCCGGCCAAGTTCGTCTTCGACGAGCACGATCGCCAGGGGGTGGCGCTGCAGTCGCTGATCTCGGGCGGCTGCATCATCGCCGGCGGACGAGTCAACAACAGCGTGCTCGGGCACAACGTGGTGGTGGACGAACGCGCCGACTTGGACCAGTGCATCATCATGGACAATGTCGTTATCGGGCGCGGCGCGCGGCTCTACCGCGCCATCGTCGATAAGAATGTCCACATCGCGCCGGGGCTGACAGTGGGCCTGGATGCGGCCGCGGACCTGGCCCGCGGCTTCCACCGCGATCCGGCCGGCATCACCGTCGTCGCGAAGGAGCCGGAAACACCCGAGAGCCGGGTGCGCTACCTGTAGCCCGGCCGCGCGGCCTACGCTCTGGGATTACGAACGGTAACGTTACATTTTGACGGGCGCGGGCCCCTGCCCCTGCTCGCTGAGACGCTCGCAGCGCCGCGCCCGCACTCGAAGGGCTCGCGCCGGCCCGGGGCCCGGTGAGCCCAAGCCGGCGCGAGCGGCATCGTTTGGGGGGCCGCGCCGCTTCGATTGACGGGAGGGGTGAAAGCGCGCGTGGCGCTTTCACCCCACCGGACTTCCGCAGCCCTTCGCGCCGACTTTGCCCGCCGTGAAAACGGCGCGACTCCCGCGATTTGCGACAGGGATTCACCCGCCGCCGAGGCGGCGGAGGTAGGCGAGCATCGCGGGCGCGGTCCAGTCGGCGGCGCTGACGAGTTTGCGGGCGAGGCGGCCGTCGGGGCCGATGACGTAGGTCTCGGGAATGAGTTGGGTGCCGTAACGATGCATGAGCTGCTCGCTGGGCTGGCGGGCAGTGGGGTAGGTGATGTGGTAGCGGTCGAGGAACGTTTGGTAGGCGACCGGGTCCTGATCAATGGAGACGCCGAGCACGGCGAGACGGTCCTGGGGGAGCTGCCGCGCCATGGCGTTGAGTGACGGCGTTTCCTGGACGCAGGGCACGCACCAACTGGCCCAGAAGTTGAGCACCAGCACGCGGCCGTGGTAGCTGGCGAGCGAGACCTGGCGGCCGTTGCGCAAGGTGAGTTGAAAATCGGGGGCGGGCTGGCCAGGCTGGGCGCGGCGGGAGCAGGCGGCGAGCGGCAGCAGCGCCAGAGCGCACAGCAGCGCCAGGGTGAATCTGCCGGCGCGCAACGCGGCGCGCCGCCGCGCGCAGTAGCCATGCGCACCGCAAGACTGCGGCGCCCGCGCCAGCCAAATCCGTTTCACACTCCAGCATACAATGGCTTATGCCGAACGACTGGGCGACGCCGACCGATAGCCAGGAGATGCTGCGGGCGCTGCTGCGCCAATTGGGCGAGGATCCGGAGCGCGACGGACTGCAGCGCACGCCGGAGCGCTTCATGAAGGCCCTGACGTTTCTGACCAGCGGCTACCGGGCCAATGTCGACGAGATCCTGACCAAGGCGCTGTTCACCGTGGATTACGACGAGATGGTGATCGTGCGCGACATCGAGGTCTTCAGCCTGTGCGAGCACCACTTGCTGCCGTTCTACGGCCGCTGCCACGTGGCCTACCTGCCGAAGGGCAAGGTGATGGGGCTGAGCAAGATTCCGCGCCTGGTGGATGTGTTCGCGCGGCGGCTGCAGGTGCAGGAACGGCTGACCACGCAAATTGCCGAGACGCTGCAGCACTACATCCAGCCGGCGGGAGTGGGCGTCGTCATCGAAGCGCGCCATCTGTGCATGATCATGCGCGGGGTCGAGAAGCAGCATTCCTCGGCGGTGACCAGCCACATGTTGGGGCAATTCCGCGACTCCGCGGAGACGCGCGGCGAGTTCCTGTCATTGATTCGTAATGACGGCAACCGGCATTAGCGCAAAATCACAGATGCTGTAGCCGCGACGTTAACGTGGGGCGGGTCGCCGACCCGCGCGCCGGCCGCCGGCCGGCGCCACGCGGCAGTTCGGATGACTACAGCAACTGTGATTCTGCCGTAGCGCCGCAGTTTCAATTCCGCACTGCTGAACACCCGTCATGGGGGATGCCCGGCAACGGCCGGGCTTCCTATGCTGGGACTCTATGTGGAGGTGGGCCCTGACGGCGGTGTGCCTGCTGGCGGTGGCGGGTGCGCAGGCGGTGCCGGCGTGGACGCGCGCCGGACCGGCGGGAGTGGAAACGGGCAGCGGCACCCCACTGGGTGGGCCCCTGGCGGCGCTGGCGACCGATGCCGAGGGCAACCTCTACGCTGGCGGTCTGGGCGGTGTCTGGCACTACAGCGACAACCTTTGGACCGATCTGACCAGCGGCGAGCCAATTCCGGTGAGCGCGCTGGCGGTGAGCGCGGACCACAGTGCCATCTACGCCGGCGGGGGGTACTGGGGCGGCGGCGACTTTGCCGCGAATAGCCGCGCCGGCAGCGGCGTTCTGTATAGCAGCGATGGAGGCGTGAGCTGGAGTGTTCGCGGCGCGGCGGCGCTGGCGGGACTGCTGGTGTCGCGCCTGTGGCTCGATCCGGCCGACAGCCAACATTTGCTGGCCGCGACCGTGGTGGCGGCCGACAGCCCAAGCGGGACGGAAGCGGGGTTGTGGGAGTCGCACGATGGCGGCGTGAGCTGGACCAACCTGATCGCCGGCAATGTCTGGGACGTTTGCTGGAACAACGGCAACATACTGGCTGCGGCGGCGGCCGGACTCGAGTTCTCCGCCGCCGGCATGCCATTGCAACCCGTCTCCGGCGCCAGCGGCTATGGCAGAGCGACACTGACTGCCGACGGCACCGGCTTTTTGGCGCTGCTGGCGGGCGGCGCGCAGCTGGCGCTGATCACCGTCACGAGCAATGGCATTGCCACTGCCAGCGCTTCCCTGCCCGCCTCGGATGTCAACTTCAGCCAGGGTGGCGCAGTGGCGGTGGCGGTGGACGCGAGCGGCGCGATTTACGCCGCCGGCGCCGAACTTTGGCAACTGACTGGAAGCGGCGCCTGGGCGACGGTGACGACCGGCATGCCCGCAACGCAACTGCGTTCGCTGTTGCCGGGCGGCGGCGGTGCGATGTGGGTGGCCAGCGACAGCGGGCTCTGGCAAGAGACCGCCGGGAGCGGGTTTGCAAGCCTCAACCTGGGACTCACCAACTTCGGCGTGAGCGCGATGGCGTTAAATCCTGACGGCAGCATCACGGCCGCGCTGGCCAGCGGGGCCGTGGCCACCGGCGCAAGCCCCACCGCGACCTGGACGCTCGCGAGCGGCAACCCGAGTGTGCCGCCGAATGCCGACCCGGCCCTCGATTCGCTGAGCGGGCTCGAGGCTCAGATCATGCCGGGCGGCGTGGAGTTGAGTCTGGACGGCGGCAACACCTGGCAGCCGCTTTCGGGCTTGCCGCCGGTGCCGGTCGCTGCGCTGGCGTTTGACGGCCAGCAAACGCTATGGGCGGCGACGCTGGGCGCGGGGGTTTGGAGCTTCCCGCTTGCTTCGGCAGGTAAAACGTTGACGCTGTCTGCGCCGGGGCAAGCCACGGTCGGCTCGCAGGTTGACGTTACGGCAACCGAGATGCAGCTTGGCCAGCCGGCGGGGAACGCTGTCGTGACGTTTACAGAGGGTGCCTGGAGCCAGAGCGCCGTCACCGGTTCGGACGGCACGGCCGCGGTCAAAGCGCCGGCGCCAAAGCAGGCGGGCGCGTACAGCATCGTGGCGAGCACGGGGGCGGATCTGGAAGCGACGGCGAGCGTCGTGGCTCTGCCCGGGCCGCAGACACAGTTGCAGATTGCGAGCGGCCAGGATCAGCCTGCGCAGACGGTGGGCGAGGTGTTGCAGCACCCGCTGGTGGTCGAAGCCGAAGACAGTTTTGGCAATCCGGTGGCGGGCGTGGTGGTGAGTTTCGCCGCATCGGCCGGCAGCCTTAGTGCGGCCGAAATCGCCACCGATGCCAGCGGGCTGGCTGCAGTGCGGCTGACGCTGCCCGCGACGGCGGCAGTGGTGACGGTGACCGCGTCAGCGGCGGCGGATAAACCACTGACCTTTACGGCCACGGCGGCAGCGCCGCCTGGCTTCACGCTGCTGCTGAGCCCCTCGTCGCTCTCGGCGGGGCCGAATCAGACAGCCAACTTCGCCGTAACCGTGTTGGCGACCGGCGGCTTCAACCAGCCCGTCACCCTGCTGTGCGCGCAACCCGCGACGGCCTGCTCGGTCGCGCCGGCCAGCATCACGCCGGGTGAGACCGCCACCGTCAGTGTCAGCAGCGCGGCCGTGGATGCCGCGGCGGGCGGCACGCTGGCCGTGCAGGTGGAGGGGACCGCCGCCGGCATGCCACCGCAGATCGCCAAGGCCACGGTGGCGCTGGAGTCGCTGACGCTGACTGCGGCCTCGGCCAACGTGAGCCTGACCGCGGGAGGCAGCGCGGCCGCGGTGCCGCTCACCATCGGCGCAGTAAACGGCCTCACGGGGCAGGTGACGCTGAGCGCCACGCTCGACGACGGCGGCCCGCTGCCGAGCTCGCTGCTGGCCACCTTCGAACCCAACGCCACGCCCACGCTCGCCGGCAGCGCCGCCACCAGCACGTTGCAGCTAGCGGTAACGAGCGGGTCAGGCGCGCCGCCGCCGCCGGGCTGGCCGCCCTGGATGGACATGGCCGGGCTGAGTCTGGCGGCGGCACTGGCGGGGTGCGTGCGCCTGCGCCGGCGCACGCGGCGCCGGCGGCTCGCGTGGCTGCTGGGCGGCCTACTGCTGACAATGGCGGCCTGTGGCGGCGCGCCCGCCGCGCCACCGCCGTCCGATCCCCCGGCCGCGCCCCAGGTGAGCGCCTACACCGTGGTGGTGACGGCGCGCTGCCAGGGATTGGCGGCGACGGTGAACGTGGGCGTCGCGGTGAGCACGAACTGATGACGGGCGCGGGCCCCTGCCCCTGCTCGATGAGACGCTCGCAGCGCCGCGCCCGCACTCGAAGGGCTGTTGACGGGCGCGGGCCCCTGCCCGGCTACGCCGGGCATCCTGCTTGGGCTCGCGCCGGCCCGGGGCCCGGTGAGCCCAAGGGGGCGCGAGCGGCATCTCGCTACGGCAGAATCACAGTTGCTGTAGTCACCCGAACTGCCGCGTGGCGCCGGCCGGCGGCCGGCGCGCGGGTCAGCGACCCGCCCCACGGGAGGTGGCGCCGGTCGGAAGGCGGCTGGTTTTGCCACACCTAGGTTGATTCGGCCCTGCAGAGGGGCCGCGCCGCTGCGTTTACCGGGAGCGGTGAAAGCGCCACTGGCGCTTGTACCCCGTTTGGAATTCCGCGGCCCTTCGCGCCGATTTTGCCCCCAGTGCAAACGGCGCGACTCCCGCGAGACGTTGTTGGCGCGGGCCTCAGCGCGGCTTCGCCGTGCGCCCCGCTTACCGCGCTAACGGAGTGAATTCATTCCGCCCTACCCCTGGCGCGCCAAAGCGCGCAGCGCGACCAGGAAACTGACGAGGCCGAAGGCGACGAAAGCGGCCGCCTCCCAGGCCACCTGGCCGCCCCGGCCGGTGCCGAGAGTGGCGTAGCGCAGCACATCCACCTGCCAGGTGATGGGGTTGCAGAGCGAGGTGACGCGCAGCCAGCGCGGCAGCGCCGCGAGGGGATAGAACAGCGAACTGGCGAACAAGAACACGAAGTAGAAGATCGAGGTCACGCTGTTGAACAAATCGTTGCGGCGGATGGTGAGCGCGAAGATGGCGTAGAGAAAAAACCAGGCCGCGGCGCCGCCCGCCACGCCGGCGGCGAGCAGCGGCCAACGCTGCCAGGCGATGGTGATGCCGAGCAGCGAACAGGCGATGGCGATGGTGATCACTGCCTGGGCCACGGCGATGGCGACGTTGAGCAGCATTTTGCCGAGCAGATAGTCGGCGCGCCGCATGGGATAGGTCAGCATCTCGTAGAAGATGCCGTTGTCGCGGTCGAGGAAGAACGACCAGGCACTGTTGTTGGCGATGCCGAAGCTGGCGATGCCGAGCACGCCGGCGAGGAAGAAGGCGTCGTAGCTCACGCCAGGGCCGAGCACGGCGCCCCCGAGCGAGGCGTTCATGGCCACGCCAAAGACCAGCAGGTAGAACAACGGGTAGAGCAGATCCCAGAACAGGAAGGTGAAGTTGGTGGCGCGGATGCGCGTTTCGCGGTGCAGCATGGCGCCGAGCGGCGTCATGAGTGTTGATCCTGCGTCAGTTGCAGAAAGACAGCCTCGAGGCTGGGGCCGTGGACGGCTTGCTGGGCGCGGGCCCCAGCGCGGCTTTGCGGCGCGCCCCGCTTATGCTCGCGCCGGCTTGAGAACCCGGAGCCCCAAGCCGGCACTCCGCCTCGCTTCATTGCGCACCCCCCGCGGTCAGTTGCAGGAAGACGTCTTCCAGGCTGGGGCCGTGGACTTCGAGGTTGAGGACGCGGCCGCCAGCGGCGAGGCGGTTGACGGCGGCGAGGATATCGGCCTGTTCGGCCCGCAGGGCGAGCTCGACGGTCGCACCCTCGATGCGGGAGCGCAGGGGCGCGAGAGCGTCCAGGGCGGCGGGTAGAGCCGCGGGCAGCTGTTCGAAGGTGACGGTGACATGGTAGAAGCCGGCGCAGAGGCGGCGAAGCGCGTCGAGGCCGCCGCGGGCGACTTCGCGGCCCTGGCGGAGGATGAGGATGTCGTCGCAGAGTTCTTCGGCTTCAGAAAGGATATGGGTGGTGAGCACGATGGTGCGGCCACGCTCGGCCTCCTGGCGCAACGCCTCGATGACGGCGCGCTTGAGGATGGGGTCCATACCGGTGGAAAACTCGTCGAGGAACACGATCGGCGTGGGCGCCATGAAGACCTTGGCGACCTGGACGCGGCGGCGCGTGCCGCCGCTCAGGTCCTGCACTTTGTCGTCGGCTCGTTCGGTGATCTGGAACTGCTCCATGGCGGCCGCGGCGCGGCGGCGGGCCTCGGGGCCGGCGAGTCCGCGGAAACGGGCGAAGCTCAGCAGGTTGTCGCGCACCGAGAGGAACAGTTCGGCCGCGGGCTCCTGCAGCACCACGGTAATGGCGCGGCGAACGTCGAGCGGCGCGGCGAGGCAGTCGTGGCCGGCCACGCGGGCGCTGCCGGCCGTGGGCGGCAGCAGCGTGGTCAGAACCTTGAGCAGCGAGGTTTTGCCGGCGCCGTTGGGGCCGAGCAGACCGAAAATCGCCCCGCGCGCGACGGTGAAGCTGACGCCGTCGAGCGCACGCACCGGCGGCTGACGGCGCCGCGCGTAGTCTTTGACCAAGTGCTCGACTGCGATGGCGGGCTCGGGCATGGCGGGCTCCTTATTCTAGCCGGGGTCCAATTGACGGGCGCGGGCCCCTGCCCCTGCTCGCTGAGACGCTCGCAGCGCCGCGCCCGCACTCGAAGGGCTGTGGAGCGCCGGCCCGGGGCCCGGCGAGCCCAAGGGGGCGCGAGCGGCCTTTTGCTAGAGGTCGGGCCGCGCCGCTTCGACTTTGCCCGCCGTGCAAACGGCGCGACTCCCGCGAATTGCCTGCAACCGGCGTAGCATAATGCACGTATGGAACGGGCGCGACTGGAGGCATCCGATGGCGGGCCTGTGCACGCCGCTGAAGCCAGGATCGCACGGGGATCCCGCTTGGGTTGGGCCACTGTGCTTCAAGGCGTGCTCCTGGCGGTCTCCGTCGCAGCCGTTGCCGCCCTGTTCGGACCGCTCTGGTCGCTCGCAGTCCGGCCGCTGAGCTTCCCCCGAGCCGCCGAGCTGGTGCGTATCGGCGGCGGCGGGGTCTTTGACGTGCTGACAGGAGAGATCGTAAACCGGCGCGCGCTTGCCGGCCTGTTTACCGGGGTGGCCGCATATTGGGGCGAGCAGTCAAGTTGGCTCGCCAATGGTTCCATGGTTACCCGCGTGACCGTGACGCCGGAATTCTTCCCCACCCTGGGCGCGGGGCTGGCATTCGGCGGCGGTTTCCACTCCCCATCTGTTCAAGTTCCCGAGGCCGTGATCGGCTACAGCCTCTGGCAATCGCGGCGCAGTGCGAGCGAATCGGCGGACTTGGGCTCGATTGCGCTCGGAGGGCGCCATTACGGCGTCGTGGGCGTGGCGCCCCGCGATTTCGACTTCCCCGCCGGCGCGCAGGTTTGGACCCTGGCCCCGCCCGGCCAGCCCGGCCCGTCCACGACGGCGTGGCTGGTCTTCGGCCGTCTGAGGTCCGGCGTGCCCCGGGGCGTGGCTGCGGCTCGCCTACACGCCATCAGCCGCAGCACTCATGGGTTCGGACTTGGTGGCAGCGGCGGACCGCCGCTTGAGCCGCTGCGCCAATTCCTGACGGGCGACAGCGGGCCGGCGCTATTCAGCGTCTGGGGCGCCGCCATCGCCGTTTTGTTGCTGGCCTGCGGCACCACCGCAAGCCTCGAACTGGCGCGGGGCGTTCGCCGGAAGCCGGAGTACGCGGTGCGCCTCGCGCTCGGCGCCACCCGCTTCCGGCTGGTATACCACGCCGCAATGCAGAGTCTGGTGCCCGTGGCCGCCGCCTGCGCCATCGGGGTGGGGCTGGCGTACGGCTTTGGAAGTTGGGTGCGCACCCTTGTCCGTTCGCAGATTGGGCTCGCCGCCGGGCCGAGCCCCGGGTGGCTTGGGAGCGCTGGCCTGACCGTGTTGCTGATTGGACTGGTTACGCTGCTTTGTGCCGCCGCGCCGGCGTGGCAAGCCGCGAGCGTCGAACCCAACCGCTGCCTTATGATGACGGGGCCCGGCAGCGCATCGCGGCGTGCTTCGCTGGGCGCCCGGGAATTTCTATCGGTCGCGCAGGTATGCCTGGCGCTGGTGCTGCTGGCTGCCGCCGGCTGGCTGCTGCGGGGGACTTTGGGCTCAATGAACCGGCCGCGCGGGTTTGTGCCTCAGGGACTTGCGGTGATCAGCGCTCAGATGCCGCCGGTGCCGGAGCTGACCGCAGCGCGCCGCACTCTATCTGCGGCGATGGGGCACTGGACACCCGCCGTAGCTGTGCAAATGACCGCCGGCGCGGAGGCAGAGGCCGTGCGCGACACTGCCCTTACCTCCGCAACTCAGCAGGCTCTCCGGGCCCTGCCTGGTGCGGCCGCGATTGGCACGCTTGACCCGGAGCCGTTCGGCAAGGCCCCGGCCGCCGGCCTGCAGATTTACACGTCCGACCCGGCAAAATATGATTTCGTTCGCAGCGGAATTCCGCCGGTAGTCAACGCTGAATACGTCAGCGGCAACGCCTTCCGAATGCTCGGCCTGCGCCTGCTGGGCGGCCGCACGTTTCGGCCCAGCGACCTTGCCCAGGTTGAAGCGGCCGGCGTCGCCGTGGCGGGAAGCGGGAATAGCACCACAGCCCGCCCCGTCCCGGTGGTAGTCAACGCGGCGTTTGCCGCTGAGTTTTGGCCGGGGCGCAGCGCTTTGGGCAAGTCATTTTTCGCCCCGTTTCCCTGCTATGTGATCGGCGTGGTGTCGGATGCAAGGCTGGATCCGAATGCCCGCCGCCCCGCGCCAACCGTGTACCAGATGGCGGCGCCCGGAACCTTCAGTTTCCTCGTGCGCCTGCGCCCCGGAGCGGCATTTTCCACCTTTGCCGCCGGAGCGGTGCGCGCCATGGCGCGCCTGAACTCCGCCATGACGCCCGCGGAAGTCCTCAGCGTCCCGGCGGAGATCCACCGCGCCTCGCAAGCGCAACGGCTGCTGCTGTACCTACTGGCCTGTTTTGCCGGTTTGGGCCTGGTTGCGGCCGCACTCGGCGTCAGTGCCTGCGCTCAGGAACTGGCGCTGGCGCGGCGGACTGAGAACGCGATCCGGGCCGCATTGGGCGCGAGCCCAGGCGATCTCTATGCCGCGGCCGCGCGGAATGCCCTGCGGGTGGCGCTGCTTGCGGTTCCGCCGGCCGCTTTGGGCGCGTGGCTGCTGGCGCGCGGGTTGACGCATGTCCTGGGCGGCGCGAGCGGGCCTGACTGGGTCGCTTTTTTGGTCTCGGCGGTCGCGCTGGCGGCACTGGTGCTGATCGCCAACCTGCGGCTCGCCCGGAGTACCGCCCACGCGGATCTGGCCGCCGTCCTCCGCTCTGCAAATTAGAGCAAAATCACAGATGCTGTAGCCGTGGCGCTGATGTGGGGCCGGCCGCTGGCCCGCCAGCCCCCGCCGGCCGGCCAGCTCCTCCCGCTTGGCTTGGATTCAGCATCCCTGTTTCTGCTCGCGGGAGTCGCGCCGTTTGCACTGCGGGCAACATCGGCGCGAAGGGCCGCGGAATTTCAACGGCGGACTGCTCCCGCCAAACGAAGCGGTGCGGCCCGACCTCTAGCAAAAGGCCGCTCGCGCCGGCTTGGGCTCGCCGGGCATCGAGCCGGCGCTCCACAGCCCTTCGAGTGCGGGCACGGCACTGCGAGCGTCTCAGCCGAGCAGGGGCAGGGGCCCGCGCCCGGCAATTACAGACGCACGCCCAGGTGGACATGGCGGGTCCACGTCCACCGCGTGCAAAGGGGGCGCGCGGCGAAGTCGCGCTGGAGCCCGCGCCAATTGCTGCTCAGTAATGGAACCTATAGCGGAGCTGGAGATAGAACTCACGCGGGTTGTTCCAGTGCGTGCCGCCGAAGGTGAAGCTGTTGTCGGTGAGCAGGTGGCGGTTGGTGACGTTGAGCGCGGTGGCGCCCAGCGACCAGCGCTCGCCGAAGTCGCGGCCGGCGGCGAGGTCGAGTTCGGCGTGGCCGGGCAGGTGCGCGGGCGGGGCTTCGCCGTTGGCGAAGCCGGAACCGAAGGTCACATTGGCGGAGGCGTAGCTCGCTTTGGGCAGAGTGAGGTCGGTCCCGACGCTGAGCGTGTTGCGCTGGTCGTGGTCGAGCAGAAACCAGCCGGACGGCGGGGAAAAGTCGGTGAGGCCGCCGGTGATCGAGCCGGCGCCTTCGGCAATCTGGTTGGAGTAAGCGAGGTGGACGCCGCCGCGGTGCCAGAGTTGGGGCGAGCGCAGCGTGGCCTCAAAGCCGTAAATGCGGGCGGTGGCGATGGTGAGTGGGAAGAAGATGTCGGAATTGCCGACGTTGTTGTGGTCGAAGAAATTGGCGGCGCGGTTGTGGAAGTAATCGCCGTCGAGCGCCCAGCCACGGACCGGGATGGTGAGGCCGGCCTGCCATTCCTCGTCGCGCTCGCCGCGCAGCGGAATGAAGCCGAGGTTCTGGCCGGTGACGAACTGCAGCAAGGGGCCGGAGGCGGTCTCGAGCGGCGGGGGCTGGTAGTAGCGGCCGTAGTTGCCGCGCGCCACCCAGTGCAGCCAGGGCAGGCGCACGGCGAGGCCGAGGCGCGGTGACAATGCCGTTTCGGTGAAGCTGCCGGCGAAACGCGAGGCGCGCACGCCACCCATGAGCGTCAGCCAGGGCCGGGGCTGGTATTTGTCCTCGGCGAAGGCCTCCTCGAGGTTGCCGGCGGCGGTGAGCGTCTGGGACAAATTCGGCGACGAGCCGTCGTTGAAGCGGAGTCCGAAGAAGTGGTGGTCGCGCTGAGTGAAGCCATAGGCGCCGAGTTCGAGGCTGTTGGGGCCGGTGGTGGCCTGGAGCGTGGCCTGGCCGCCGTAGTAGAGCGAGGCGCGCTGGTCGGTGGTGGCGATGGGGTAGTCGTCGGGGCCGCCGTCATAGTTGGCGCGGTTGAAATGGTAGAAGGGCGAGATAGTCAGCACGGCGCTGGCGTTAATCGTCCGCACCCAGCTTAGATTCGCGAAGCTGTCACCCTCCTTCTGGGCGTCGTGGTTGCCGGCGGCCTCTTGGCCAGGCGTATTCGGGATCTGATAGAAGTCGGTGCGCTGGCTGGCGATGAGGCGGAACTGGTCTTTCGGGTCGAGATTGTAGATGACCGACTGGAAGCCGCCAAGGCCGTTGGTGGCGTCATGCAGGACCGGGGCGGTGGGGGTTTCGAGACCGAGCGAGGAGCGGTTGCCGCTGAGCGAGGCGTAGTAGGCGACGGTGTCGGTGTGGCCGCCGAAGTTGAACTGGTCGTTGGTTTGACCGAAGTTGCCGGCGGTAACGGTGAGATCGGCCTCGCGGTCGCGCTCGAAGCCGGTGCGCGGGATGACGTTGAAAACGCCGTAGGTGCGGTCGCCGTACTCGGCATCATAGCTGCCGCGCTGGGCCTCGAGGTAGTCCATATCCTGGGGATTGAACTGGGGGCCGACGTTGCTGGCGATGTTGGTGTTGGGGACGGGGACGCCGTCCACCAGCCAACTGACCTGGTGGCCGCCGCGCACGTGCAACTGGTCATGCACGATGTAGGCGCCGGGGACGAAGTCGGTGATGACGGCGAGACTGTTGGCGCGGCTGGCGCCCGGAGTTCGGGCGATGGCGAGGCGGCTGACGGCGGTGGTGGGGGTGGAGCTCTCAACGTCGGCGACCGGCGCGGTGGCGGTGACCGTGGTGGACTGCTCGGCGGAGGCGATTGCGAGTTCGAAATGCAGAATGGGCGCGACCCCGGTCGTCACGGTGACAGTTTCGACCAAGGGGCGGAAGCCCTTGGCGCGCACGGTAACGATGTAGTCGCCGATCGGAACACGGTCGAGCGAGAACTCGCCGCTGGCGTTGCTGGCCGCGGTGGCGTGCCACTGCGAGTAAGCCGCCTGAATGGTCAATTGAGCGCCGGCCACAGGCCGGTGCTGCGGGTCATGCACGATGCCACGGATCGAGCCCAACGCCGCCGCCCAGACGACAACGCTGAGGGTCAGCACACAGACGAATGAACGCACACTTTCCTCCTCCATACGTGGTTGAGGGCCGGCTCCGATCGCCGGGCCTTCAACTAGCCGCTAGCAACTTGCAACTGCGCTTACAGCGCAACGGCGTTGCGCGGCGGCGCCTGCGGAGGATGGAAAGGATTGGGTAGGAAGCCGGCGGAGAGCGGGGCGAGCATGGCGGTGGCACGCGGGCCTCGGAGCGCCATGGCGGGAACGCCATCCGGCGTGGGCGGCAGCGGCACAACCGGAATGAGCGAGGCCGGCAGCACCAGGCCGGCGGTGGGTGCGGCCGTCATGGCGGTGCAGTCTTGATGCGCGGTCATGGGGCAGCTGCGTCGGCCCCAGCAGCACAGGGGCAGGCCGCCGCTGCTCACCGTCCAACTGGCAAGCGGCAGCAGGACCAGCAGCAGAACAAACTGCAGTTCACGCCTTGAGAGCCCGGGGAGCACCAAATACTAGGATGCGCGAGTTCGCCCCCGGCTACAAGCGCTTCCAGCGGCCGGGCGCTGGCTGGGTGTCGCTTAACTCGCGTCGAGGTACTCCGAGGGCGTAACAATGCGCGTTTCCTTGTACGTACCGAGCGTCAGCAAGTGTTTGTCGCCCGCAACTAGCAAATCCGCTCCCGCAAGGGCGGCGCACTCCAGAAACTTATCGTCGCCGGGGTCTCGGCATACTTTTACCGTGCCTCGAATCTTCATACGTATGCCGCGCGCCAGGATCTTTTGCAGCGCCGATGTTGCCCGGTGCTGTTCCCAGGAAAACTTCTCCGTCAGGACGCGCACAACCTCCGCGTCAATCTCATCGCAGGTGGCAATTACGTCTTCGTTCATGGCCTTTTCGATCGCCAACGTGGGCGTGCCACGGCGCTTGGCAAACTGAAGCGCGGAAATCCAGACGTTGGTGTCGATGACGACGATCACTCGTTGGACCGTGCCTTGCGGCGCCGCGGCCTTTCAACACGCACCTGCTGAATGAGCCCGGGCACATCGGCCTCGGTGTATCCCTTCGGGTTCCGGCCTTCGGCGTAATCGCCCAACTCGACCATCGCCCTCTGCGCCTGTTGTGCCGAGTATGCGCGGAAAGCCTCGCGAAATAGTTCACTCATGGTGCGGCTATCCCTCCGAGCCAGCGACTCGGCCCTTTGGGCGAGCTCGGGCGGCAGGCTGATCGTATAAACCTTCGATTTCCTGACAGGGGTGTTGGCCATACCGAATTATTACACTGTATTGGATTCCATTACAGCGGTCGGTACGCGCGTGGACGATGCGTTGCGCCTTACGGCGTCAGCACCAGCGGGCGCCAATCGGCGCCGACGCGCCCCTTTTGCGACTCGACCGCCGCCACCCGCAGAAGGTAGTTTCCCGGCGGGGCGGCGACCCGAACGCCCACCACGATGTCATCCTGGGGGCGGACCACCCGCCGCAGCGTTGCGTCGCGCAGGTTGATCGCAACCGTTGTATCCTCGCCGGTCACGAACCGTCCCTGCCGGTCGTACACCGCCGTGATGATCTCGAGCCGGTCCCGATTGCGGCCGTCCGCGTGCACGAGCGGCAGCGTGTGGGGATCGAACGTGAGCGTCAGTCGCGATGTGCCCTGCGGATAGCGCCCGATGCCTTCGCTAAAGACCACCCCGCGCTGCAGGTCGTGGGACGCCGCTTCGCGGCGTAGCGTCTCGGTCAGCGCAGCCTCGGCCGAGCTGACCCTATCAGGCGCGGTGTATCCGTGTGGGGCCTGGACGCGGTAATGGCCGACAACGGAAATCTTGAGCTTGTGGGTGCTGCCGTCGGGTTTGAGGTCGTTGGGCACAAAGCCCAGTTCATAGGCCACCTTCGGCGGCGCCGTCAACTCGCGGATTCCGCGGCGCAGATCGTTCGAGCCCTGAAAAAACTGGCCCCCGGTGCTGTACGCCAGATCCGAGAGGCCCGCACCATTTTGGAACTGCTCCATCATCTCTTCCTTGATGGCTATCCCCCCACCGAATCGGCCGCCCTGTCCATTGTCCGGGCTGGAAACATCGTAGGAGGACTCCGGGGCGACGCCCTTGGCGTCGAGCGCGTTAACCACGATCCCGGCGCGCAGCGCTCCGGTAATCAGCTTGTCCATCTCCGGCCGGAGATCGAAGTCAAGAAGAAAGCCGTCGGAGGCGAACACCACGACGCGCTTGCCCGGCCGCTGCGCCAGATCCGTCAGCAGTGTCGCGAAGGCATCCAAAGTCCGCTGGGTCTGCTGCTTCGCCAACTGAAAGACGATCTGCGCCTCCTCCCGCACCCTCGGGATACACGCTTTAGTGCTGTCGGGCCCGGCGAGCCCAGGCGGGCAGCCGCAGTCCATCTGTGCGGCCTCGTCCGCCTTGGCGGTGAGCAGGTCGTAATCGGATCGGTTCACGATGCGCATCGCTTCAAAGCCGGTGAGCGGAGGACAGCCACCAGCGACGAGGGGATGTGCGGCGACCGACTTGAGTGCGGCTTCCAAATCGCCGGCGTTGCGCGTAAATCCGATCGAGCCGTACGACGACCCCGTGGCCACCGCGACCTGCTCGCCCGACGGCAGCCCCGATCCGACGAAGGACAGCACCCCATCGCGCGCGTGGATCAGATCGGCGACCGTGGTGTTGGCATCGTCGAGAAAGAAGCCGATGGAGGTTCGGGCGGCGGCCAGCGTGGCTGCCGACGCCCGAGTGTGCGCCGCTGCGGGAAAGGGACCGCGCGACGGCTGAGGAGGAACCTGGGCCACAGCTGGCGCCGGCTCCCGCCGGACGATCGAGAACTGCGTGATGGTCTGAGGCTTGCCGTTATCGCGAATGGCAAAATCCCGTGCCGTCAGGTTATCCGCCACATCTCCGTTCGATCGGCGCACCACCGCGTCGATTTCGACGAGGTCGGCGGTGGCTTGAAACGTGGGGCCCGGCCGATACGGCCTCGTAGTCATGCTCAGCTCAGAGACTTGCTGAGCCTGGTACCGCGCGAACGACGCGCAGGGCAGCGCCAGTGCTCCCGCGAGCACGACAATCCAGTGCTCGCGCCGCAACCGGTAAAGCGAGAACCGATGCTTCACGCGGCCCCACATGCCAAGATTGTAGCCCCTCGCCAATGGCGGAGCTCAGGCGACCTGGCGACCGGCGCGGGCTCCTGCCCCTGCTCGCTGAGACGCTCGCTGCGCCGTGCCCGCACTCGAAGGGCTGTGGAGCGCCGGCTCGGGGCCCAGCGAGCCCAAGGGGGCGCGAGCGGCCTTTCGCTGGAGGCCGGGCCGCGCCGCTTCGTTTGCCGGGGTCAGCCGCCCAGCGTGCGCGGCAGTTTGAGCTTGTGCCAGCGGAAGCACGCCGCCCAGCGCAACCGCCAGAGTGGCGAGGAACAGCAGCGCGCGGCAGCGCACCCGCGGAAACGACAATAAAGGATGAGTTGTTAGCGGCATGTCAATATCGAGCCCTCACGGTTGCTGATGCTGCCATCCGCTCCCCCACTGCCGCAGGGAGAATGTCGCGTCGACCAACTGCAGCCGACGCGGAGTGGGCCACGACCGCCGATCGCGCGGCTCCCGGATCCACTCAACCCGGTAAACCAGACGACCAAACCGCTTAACTCTGGCATCAGTTTCGCCTCTGTCGCAGCGGACGCTTGCTGAACTGGCGTTCGGGCATCGCCTGCACCGCTTCCACTCTAAATAACTTCACGCGTAGAGTGTTGTCAAGTGCTACTGCCGCAATCTCTATTGACGGGCGCGGGCCCCTGCCCCTGCTCGGCTGAGACGCTCGCAGCGCCGTGCCCGCACTCGAAGGGCTGTGGAGCGCCGGCCCGG
>JBOGKJ010000371.1:0-1600 GCA_050745565.1 Terriglobales bacterium
TTAGAACAAATACAGGGTGAAGAAGAGGAAGATCCAGACGACGTCCACGAAGTGCCAGTAGTACTCGGCGGCTTTGAGGGACATGTGGTAGTCGGCGTTGTATTCGTTCTTCTCGAGACGCCAGTAGACCAGTGCGAGCATGATCAGGCCGACCGTCACGTGGGCGCCGTGGAAGCCGGTCATCAGGAAGTAGGCGGAGCTGAAGGCGCCGCTGGTGACGGTGAAGCCGAGCACGCCGTTCAAGAAGCCCCACTCAAACCCCTGCATGCCCAGGAAGAGGATGCCCATGGCGATGGTGAGCAGCATCAGGCTCTTGGCCGCGCGGCGATGCCCCTTGTGAAAGGCGTGCACGGCCCAGTTGAGCACGAAGCTGGAGCCGACCAGGACCAGGGTCGCGATCGCCGGCATCGAGGTCTCGAGTTTGGGCATGCCCTTGGGGGGCCACATCGAGCCGGTGAAGCGGGTGTAGTAGATGTACTCGAAGTACGAGAAAAAGATCATGGCCTCGGAGGCCAGGAAGAACATGAAGCCGCGCGTGAGGTCGTTCTGCGTTTGCAGCCGGTCCATGCGGCGGCGCTCGACGGCGATGGTGTTGGCCCAGCCAGAGGCGGCGACAAGGGTGTAGAGCGCCGCGACCACCAGGAGCAGGGCGGCGAGCGGCGTGCCCACGTCAATCAGGAGGGCGAACAGGAACACCAGGCCGAAGCCGCTGGCCAGAATGATGGGCCAGAAGCTGGGCTGGGGCGCGTGCGCCATGGCGTGGGCATGGGCATCGGCGTGCGCGGACGCACCGTGGGCAGCGCCGGAAGGGCTGGGAGCGGAAGTGAGCGTAGGCTGGTCCATCGTCGTAATCCGGTCAGACTACTTTTTCATCCAGTGCGGAAAGGCGTAAGTCGTGTCTTCAGGATAAATCCAGCCGTGGTGCACCGGCCAGAACGTCCACAGCGAAATCGCGACCACCATCACCGCCAGCGCCCATCCCAGGCGGCGGTTGCGGCGGCGAAGCTCGGCGGGCAGCCGCTTCATATCGCTCAGCGTCGGCATACTATTGCCCTCCTCCGGCGGCAGGGGCGGGGGTCGCCGGCGCCAGCGGCTCCAGGGTGTACATCAGGCTGACGCGGTCCACGAGCGGGTCCAGGCCCTTGTTCATCTGGTAGATCACCGGCAGCGTCTTGGTGGAGTGCGGCGGCATGGTCTGGTCGGAGAAGCAGAAGCACTGGATCAGGGCCAGGTGGGTGGCGGCGCTGTAGGGGTAGATGTCGTGGATGGCGCGGAAGCGGACGGGCTGGTCGCTGTTGTTGACGAAGGTGAACTTGTTTTCCGAGCGCTGCTGGATGTGCACCGTCTGCAGCGAATCGGCCGGGGTGAGGGTGACGTTGAGGCCCTTGGCCGAGAGCCCGCTGAACATTACGTTGATGGTGCGGTTCGCGTCCACCTTGCCGGTGGAGGCGGCCAATTGCTCGTTGGCGGGGACGTAGAGGCCGATGTGGGTGCAAAAAACTCGGAACAGCGGGACGTTGAGGAAGGCGAAGCCGACCATGCCGACGACGACAACGCCGAGCCAGATGCCGCGGCGCTTGCGCTTCTCCGGTGGTTTAGG
>JBOGKJ010000372.1:0-3556 GCA_050745565.1 Terriglobales bacterium
CTCGGCATTGCACTGGGGCAGGGCGCAACGCTGAGCGAAGCGCTGGCGGCGACGCCGATGGTCGCTGAAGGCGTGCCCACCACCGCCGCTGCCGCCCGCCTGGCGGCGCACTGGGGCGTGGAGATGCCCATTGTTGAGCAGATGCGGCGGGTGCTGTTTGAGCGCCTGCCGCCGCGGCAGGCGCTCGCCGAGCTGATGCAGCGCGCGCTGAAGGCGGAGTGAGCGCTTTCTGAAGCGGCGCACGCCCGCCCGCGGCAGGGAGGACCCCAAACAGCCCCGCTGAAGCAACGGGGCAGTGACGGGCGCGGGCCCCTGCTCGCTGAGACGCTCGCAGCGCCGCGCCCGCACTCGAAGGGCGGCGCCGGCCCCGGCCCGGCGAGCCCAGGGGGGCGCGAGCGGCATCGTTGGAGGAGGGGCCGCGCCGCTTCGTTTGCCGGGAGGGGTGACGCGCGCGGGCCCCTGCCCGGCTACGCCGGGCCTCCCGCTTGGGCTCGCGTCGGCCCGGGGCCCGGCGAGCCCAAGCCGGCGCGGGCCTCGCAGCCCTTCGCGCCGACTTTTGCCCGCCGTGCAATCGGCGCGACTCCCGCGAGCTGCGCCAACGCTGTTTTTCCCCTAGCGTCCGCCGTGTCCGCGGCTGCGGCGCGCGGTGGGCGGCAGGATGCCGTTCAGGCGCAGATAGGCGGCCTGCTGGCTGTAGTGATCGGCCCAGTCGTCACTGAGAGTCATCATCAGTTGCGCCTGGCTGGCCTTGCGCCCGCCGAAGGAGGGCACCTCGCCGGCCAGCTTGCTGTCGTCCAGGTTCTGGAAGGACTGCTGGCAATAGGCGAATGACGCCTGCAGCGCGGCCACCAGTTGATCCTTGGGCGAGGTGGCGGTGAGGGTCGTTTTGGCGGCCGGCGCCGCGCCCGACACCCACTGGCACATGGAGTCGTTCGAGGTGGTCACGTGCAGCGTCAACTGCCCGAAGCTCATGGACTCCGGCGTCGGCTTGAAACTGAACTTGTCGGCGGGCATGAGCTGGGCGGCAGCGACCATTTTGCTGGTGGCGCTGCGGAGCGAATTTTTCAGGGCCGTGGAGACGGGGTTGGCGGACTGGGCGGCGAGCGTCAGCGGCAGCAGCAGCAAACCGGCGCCGAGGATGGCATAGCGAATGGTTTTCATCAGAACCTCCTGGTGTGACTGAACTGTTGGCCGATGTCACCGGCCACTGAACACTATCGTAGACCAATCCGCCGGAAATACCGCTGCGCACCGGTGACATCGGCCGCAATCTGGCGGCGCAGATCCTCGGGGCTGGCGAAGCGGTGCTCGTCCCGGACGCGGCGCAGGAAGGCGATTTCCAGCTCCGTGCCCAGCGCCGGGTCCAGACCCCCGGACGGGGGCTCGAGCACGTGGGTTTCGACCGTCAGCGCACCACCTTCGCCGAAGGTGGGCCGCACGCCGACGTTGGTCAGCGCCGCCATCTTCTCCCTGTCCGCGAGCCGCGCGCAGGTGGCGTAGACGCCGGCCTGGGGCAGCAGCTCGTCATAATGCTGCAGGTTCAGGGTCGGCACGGTGCGCTGCCGGCCCACGCCGCGGCCGCGCGCCACCAGCCCGCACACCGAGAAGGGCCGCCCGAGCAGGGCTCGGGCCGGACCGACGGCGCCGGCGGCCAGCAGCGCCCGCACCCGCGAGCTGGACACCGGCGCGCCCCGCAGGCGCAACTCGGGGTGACAGCGCACGGCAAAGTGAAATTCGGTGCCCAGCTCGGCCAGCAGCGCCATATCGCCGGCATGGCCGCGGCCGAAGCGGAAGTTGGCGCCTTCGTGCAGCGCACGCGCGCGCAGGCCCCGCACCAGCACCTGCTCGGCAAACTCCAGTGGGCTCAGCAGCGAGAGATCGCGGCTGAACGGCAGCAGCACCAGCGCGTCGAGCCCGCCGGCGGAGGCGGCGGCGGCCTCGATCCAGCGCAGGCGCTGCGGGCGCGGGGTGATCAGCGGCGGCGCCTGCTGCGGCCGCAGGATGCGGCTGGGGTGGGGTTCGAAGCTCACCGCCACCGCCAGCCGCCCGTCCGCGCGCGCCTCGCGGCACACGGCCTGCAGCAATTGCTGGTGCGCGCGGTGGACGCCGTCAAAGTTGCCGACGGTCACCACCGACTCGCCTCCGGCGTTGAGGGCCTGAAAGGCCTCGAGGGATTCCAGCACCCGCATGGCTAGAACTTCGCCTCCACCTGGAGCCCGTCCCAGGCGAGGCGCACATGGGCGGGCAGGGCGGCCTCGGTGGCGGCGTGGCTCAACTCGTGGGCAATGTGGGTGAACCAGGCCCGGCGCGGAGCGAGCCGCTCCACCAGGCGCAGCGAGTTTTCCAGGTTGGAGTGGGTGGGGTGGGGGCGGCGGCGCAGCGCGTCCAGAATCAGTACGTCAAGCCCGCGCAACTGCTCCAGGCTCGGGGGTGGAATCTCGCTGAAATCGGTGACGTAGGCGCAACTGCCAAAGCGGAAGCCCAGCACCTCGAGGGTGCCGTGCAGCGCCAGCACGGGCTCAAACCGCACCCCGAACAACTCCACCGATTCGGAGAGCACATGGGTGGCGATGCGCGGCATGGAGGTGCCGGCCTGTCCGCCCGCTTCGAACGCGTAGCGAAACACGCGGCGCAGGTCGGCGATGGTGGCGGCGTTGCCATAGACCGGCAGCGGTTCGGGGCGGCCGAAATTGAAGGGCCGGATGTCGTCCAGCCCCATGATGTGGTCGGCGTGGCTGTGGGTGTACAGCACCGCATCCAATGCCGGAATGCCCGCCCGCAGCGCCTGGGTGCGGAAGTCGGGGGTGGTGTCAATCACCACCTCGCGGCCGCCGTAGCTCAGCCACAAGCTGGGGCGCAAGCGCTGGTCGCGCGCATCCGTCGAGGTGCATACCGCGCACGAGCAGCCCAATGTCGGCACTCCGGTCGAAGTGCCCGATCCCAGGATGGTGGCTCGGGCGCGCATGCCCAGGCGCGCCTCAGCGGCGCGAGCGCTGCGGCGGCGGCGGCGCCACCGCCACTGGCTGCACCCGCGCGCTGGCCTGCTGCACCTCGACGTAGCCCAGGCGCAAATCGTACAGAATGCTTTCCAGCAGCCGCTGCTCCTGCGCATCCAGGTTGCCGTGCGTCTTTTGCTGCACGATCCCGAGCAGATCAATGGTGTCGGCTGCGGCCGCCAAATCCACCTGCCCGCGTTGGCCCGGCTGCATATCCGCGCCCAGCTGCATCAGGCCAACCTCGTAAAGCTGCTGCAGCAGGTGGCTCAGGCTGATGTCCCGCTTCGACAGCCGCTCGCCCGGCTCTGGCGGTGCGCTCGCCGCTGCGGCCGGCGGAAGCGCGGCCGCCGCCGGGGCCGTCACTGCCGGCGCCTCCTCGAACACGCTGCGCTCCACCCCGGGCCTGCGTTCGCCGCTGCCGGTGAAATGACGCCGGTCGCTCACCTTCAGCGCCGACTCTGCATGCTGGTCCGCGTCGCTCATATCCCGCTTTCATTATAGCCAACCGCGCCCCCGCACGCCGCTCGATCAGCCCGCCTGGCGCTGTATCTGGCTGATGA
>JBOGKJ010000373.1:0-7457 GCA_050745565.1 Terriglobales bacterium
AGAGAGGGCAGCGCAGGTCGAAAATGCCGGGCTCGCCGTCGCGAACGCCGTGAAGTCGGTAAAGCCGGCAATCACGGCTTCGCCGGCGCCATCCACGCCGAGCGCAGGCGCTTGCGGGAAGCTGCTGACCTCGCCGAGCAGCGTCGAGTAGCCGCCGGTGGCGAGGTAGGAGTAGCTCAGCGTCGGGTCAATGATTAACTGGCGGGAGTGGTCGTAGGGGCCGAGTTCGATGGCGGCGCGGCCGCGGGCGAGGCGATAGCTGGCGGAAATGGCGCGCCGCGCGCCGCCCGCGAGCTGATAGACGGCGGGGCGGCCGAGCGTGACTGGGCCCATGGCGATGGCGCCGGCGGCGGTCAACCTGGGTTCGCCGGCGGGGAAATCGAGCCGGATGCGGGAGGCGTCGGCGCCGGGGGCGACGATGAAATCGGTCTCGAGTTGGCCCTGATGACCGTAATAGCGCAGGCCGACCCCGGGGTAGATCTCGCTGAAGGTGACTTCGCCATAGTTGGGCAGGTTGGTGCGCCAGTGCTTGGGGTTGCCGCCGATGTATTCGTTGGTGACGGAGGCGAGTTTTTGGCCGCCGTGGCCGGGCGGCAGGCCGGCGCCTTCAATCGTCATGCGGAAGGCCTTGCCGGTGGAAAGCACCAGCGTGGCTTCCGAGGCGGAAAGCACCAGCGTGTAGCCCGGGCCGCGGGCGACGAACGCGCCCGGCTTGGCGGCGGGTACGAACGCCAGTGGCAGCTTGCCGTAATCAGCCTGGCGAGGCGAGGGGGCGGCTTTGGGTGCCAGCGGCGGCGCCGGCGATTGCGCGATGGCCGCGACCAGCCCAAGCGTGGCCGGGGTGGTAATGGCGACCGGCCTGGCGGCTTGGGAGGTCGCCGGAAGCGCGGCTAAAGCCAGCGCGGCGGCGGCCGATAGAACGAAGCGGAACGTAGACTTGTGCATGAGAGCCTCGGGCTTGGTTGCAAGCGTAGGCCAGCATGCCTGCGGGGCATCCAGAGCGTCAATGGACTGCGGCTGAACTAAAGCTGAACTAGTTCCGGACTGATGCCTGGAGCGCGACCGCTCAGGTTCGCGCCGGGTTGGAGACCCAGAGGCCCACGCCGGCGCCGCGCTTGGACTTGACCATATCTGCTAGCGGCAGTTGCATTTAAATACGACGGGAGATATACTCGCCTCACCGTGGCCGGGAGTCTGCAGTTCGGAGAATTCGAGCTTGCCGGGCGCACGGGTGAGCTGCGCCGGGCGGGCGTGGCCGTGCGGATTCAGGAAAAGCCGCTGAAGCTGTTGCAGTATCTGCTGGCGCATCCGGGCGAACTGGTGACGCGGGCGGAGCTGCAGAAGGCCCTATGGCCGGACGCCACCTTCCTGGACTTTGAAGACGGCCTGAACACGGCGGTGCGGAAACTGCGCGAGGCGCTGGGCGATGAGGCCGGGCAGCCGCGGTTTGTGGAGACGGTGCCCCGGCAGGGGTACCGGTGGGTGGCCGGGGTAACGGCGGAGATTAATGCCGGGGCCGGCGGCGCGCAGGCCGGAATGCCTGCGCCACCCGACGAGGCAACTTGGACGCGCCCTGAGCAGAGCGGGCGCGTGTTGCCGCCAAGCGAATTCCGGCCGCAGCCCGGCCAACGGGAGGGCGTCCAGAAAAGGGAGGCCGTGCCGCGGCGGCGGCGGGAATGGATATGGACGGCGGTGGCCGGGTTGGTTCTGGCGAGTGGGGCGGGGTGGCTGTTGCGGGCGCGGTCGGTGCTGGCGTTCCGGCAGCATGACTCGATCCTTATAACCGACATGGATAACCAAACCGGGGAGCCGCGGTTGGACCGGGCGCTGGACGGGGCGCTGGCGATCAGCCTGGAACAGTCCCGCCGGGTGGTGGTGTTTCCCCGCGACCGGCTGGCCGGCGTGCTGCCCTTGATGGATCAACCCGCCGATGCCCGCGTCACCAGCGCGCTTGGGCGCGAGATCTGCATGCGCGAAGGTATTCAGGCCCTGGTCGCGCCGGGCATCACCCGCGCCGGCCAGCAATACGAGCTGACGGCCGAGCTGATCGAGCCGGCCAGTGGCGCGGTCGTTCGCTCCTACAGCGAGCGCGCCGCAGGGGCGGACGGAATTCTCGATGGGTTGGGGCGAATCGCTGCGGATCTCCGGCGCGATTTGGGGGAATCGGTGATCCAGGTGCGGGCCTCGCGGCCTCTGCCGGCAGTCACCACGCAATCTCTGCAGGCGTTGCAGGACTATGCCGACGGCAGCCAGGATTGGCACGCCGGGCATTTCAGCCAAGCGATGGCGCTCTATCGCGCCGCGCTGGCGGACGACCCGAATTTCGCCATGGCGCATGCGGCGCTGGCTGCTGCCGACTGCAGCTACATTTTTTACGCCGAGGCCGCCTGCCGCGCCGAGTACGCCAGGGCGCTGGCACCGGCCAGCCACCTGAGCGACCGCGAGCGGGAGATCATCGCCGCCAACTTTGCCGACGACACCAACCAGGAGGCGCGCGCGGCGGCCTTATATCAGGACTATCTGCGCGAGTATCCCGATGACTGGGAAATGCTGAACGATTACGGCCACATGCTGCGGATGCATGGGCGTGCCGCGGAGGCGTTGGGAATTTACCGGCGCATCCTGCAGGTCGCCCCCGACGACGCGCGCGCCAACATCGAGCTGGCGACCGCCGACAGTGACCTTGGCGATTTGGGCGCAGCGCTAGCGGCGTATCGGCGCGCCTTTCAACTGGATCCGCACTGGCAATTGGCCGGCGACATCAACCGCGAATATGGCTTCACGCTGGCCCGGCTGGGGCAGTTTCAGTCGTCGGCGGCGGCGTTTGCCATTTTGTTGCAAGACCCCGGCATGCGGGCCACGGGCATGGATTCGCTGGCGCGGCTGGAGTTCCTCGAAGGCAAACTGGCGGCAGCACGGCAGCAGGAGCTGCTGGCGGCCGCGGCGCGACGCGACCCTGGTCCGCTGACCCCGGCGCGCAGCCATTTGCTGCTGGCGGAAATCGCCGCCGCCCAGGGCGACAAGCCGACGGCGGAGCGGGAGATGCGAGCCTCGATGGCGGATTTCGACCAGCTCAACCCCAAGGTCGCCTGGGGCGGGCTGGCGGGGCGGGAGTGGGCGCGGCTGGGTGACCCGGCGGAAGCGCGGCGCACCCTGGCGGAGATTCAGCCTCTGGCCGAGGAAACGAATCTCGAGGACCAGGGCTACGTGCGGTTGCTGCGCGGGGAGATTGCCGTGGCCGAGGGCCAGGCGGCGCAGGGGATTGCCATCTTCGGCCTGCCGAGCGGGGAGGATGGGTCTTCGGTGCACGACCTGACTACGGAAGCGCTGGCACACGCATATCAGCGGCAAGGCGATCTAAAGCAAGCGGCGCTCTGGTACCAAAGAACGATAACGCCGGGCCAGTGGTTGATCGGCTGGGAGCCTCAGCCGCAAGGTCAGGAGGCCTATCTCGAGCTGGCGAGCGATGAGTTGGCACTGGGCAATCGGATGGCGGCGCGGACGGCGTTGCAGCCGCTGCTGCAGCAATTGCAAGCGGCGGATGCGAATTACGACTTGCGGCGGCGGGCGCTGGCGCTGGCGGTGAAGCTGCGGTAGAAGTTGGCATTTCGCGGGAGTCGCGCCTTGGGCGGCGCTGTTACCTCTTGGGCCCACGCGATTGCTTGTGCGGAGGCGGCGGTGACCTTGCTGGCGAAGAGGTCGATCACGGCAGGCGAGGTGGCAGCCGAGCAGGACGGGCGCAGCGCCGCGATTCTGGGCTTGAGGTCTTTGTAGGCTGCGTCGAAGTGGGTTTGGTATGCGCGGACGAGCTCGCTCGTGGTGACGTCCTGGTCGCAGTAGGGGCAGGTACGGCCGCCGGGGAGCTTCGTTCCCTGGCCGACCCAGTTCTCGGCGTCAGCGGAAACATACTTGGCGATATGTGCGCGGACGATCGCTTCTGCGTGAGTGTGGATGTTTTGGAGGGTTGTCGCGAGGCACGAGAAGAGCGAGGCAGGGTCGAAGGCTGGCAGTGTGATCTCTTGCGGAACGGGGCGCGCCCTAACGACTGCAGCGTTCTTGCCGGCGTTGAGTCGAGCCTGAAGATTGGCAATTTGAGGGTCGGGGGGTTCACCTTGGGAGGTTGTTCGAATTCAGGTAGGGTCATTCCTGGGTGTAATGCCGATAGCTGGCTGGCGTAGAGCGTTATTTCTTGGTTTGCTTTCTTCGCATTACCGGTCGCGCTTTCCCCGTCGTTGCGGGCTTGAACGGCGGCTTCGCCGAGGGCAAAGTCGAGCAGGCTCTTGCGGTGCCCCGGGCTTACCAAGCCGCCGGGAAGCCAGCATCGAAGACGACGAGGGACGGCCTTTTCCCTGACCATGACCATGCGCCGTTGCCGCAGATCGCCTTCTGGCCGTTCTCGAAGCTGAGGACGGCTTTCGGGTCGAACGCACCGGCTATAGTTTTAAAGGCCTGGACAGGAGCCGGGTCGCCTGTGGCGAGCGAGCGGAGGATTGCGGCGATGGTAGATTTGCCGCGGCCGTTGCCGCCGTAGATAAGCGTCAGTCTCTGGCATCTCTGCTTTGCCCCCTGGCGTCGTGCAGTAGCCCAATGCCCTGGATTTGCTCGAATCGTTCCGGCATTCGATTTACTCCGCGTCGTTTGTCGTTGGCGGCGGCCTTAAATTGCAGGCCTTCGATTTCTGGCGCCCGCTCTCGGGCGACCCTTGGGAGGTGGGGAATTGCGCCCAGATTGTTAGCCCGGAGCAGCTTTATGCGCGGGGCCACCGCAACAGTTTGGTAATGTGCAACGCAGTCGACTGCCGCTTGAAAAGCCGCGAAGCCCCAGGAGATGCGCCGGCCACTCCTGACGGCTTTGGCGTAGTGGTTGCAGCGGGCTCAGGATGGGTTGCGCCGGTTAAGCGGAAGCGCTTGTGCTTTGGGGAGGCACGGACTGTCGCGGCCAACGGGCATGGAGGTTCTCGCCGGCGATGGAGTGGAGGCCGAGCCTGCCACCCCCCGGTGCCTGCCGGCCCGCGTTTGACGCCGCCCCGGCGCGGTGGCCGTCGCTGGCGGACCTCGGATGTCGGCGGCAGTCCGAGGGTCGGCTCAAAGGGGCTGGGCGGGCGGGCGGACGCCTGCTAGTCTAAGTACGATGGCCGAGCCCGCGCAGGCCGCTCCGGAAACGTTGGCGATCGGCGACTACGGCCTGGTGGCCGACGGGCTGACGTGCGCGCTGATCGGGCGGGACGGCGCGGTGGGCTGGATGTGCGTGCCGCGGTTCGATTCCGGGTCCATTTTTGCGCCGCTGCTGGACGCCACCGCCGCCGGCGGCTGCCGCTGGGCGCCGCGGGGCGCGGGACGGGGGCAGCAGCGCTACGTGGCGGAGACGAACGTACTGGAGACGGTCTGGAGAAGCGCCGGGCAGCAGGTGCGGCTCACCGACTGGATGCCGGCGCGGTTTGACGGCGCCACCGCGGCCGGATTTGGCGAGGGGGCGCTGTGCCGGCGGGTGGAGGCGGTCGAGGGGGAGTGCGACGTCGAGTTGGACTGCGCCCCCGTGCCCGACTACGGCCGGCGCAGCCTGAGCTGGCAGGCGGCCGGGTCGGGCATGTGGCAGGCGGCGGGCGCGCCGGCGCTGTGGACCGCCAGCTCGTTTCCGCTGCAGGCCGAAGGCGGCCGGCTGCGCGGGAGCGTGCATCTGCGCGTGCGCGAGGCGGCCTGGTTCGTGCTCGCCTGGGGTGCGGCGCCGGAGCAGCAGCGCGAGGAGTTGGACCGTGCCCGGGTCGAGGCCTCGCTGGCGGCGACTGCCAAGGCTTGGCAGCAGTGGGCGGCGCAGGCGCAGTACCGCGGCCGCTACCGCGATGCGGTGGTGCGCAGCGCGCTGGCGCTGAAGGCGCTCATCTACGCCCCCACCGGCGCCATCGTCGCCGCCCCCACCGCCAGCCTGCCGGAGGCCCTCGGCGGCCCCCGCAACTGGGACTACCGCTACTGCTGGCCCCGCGACGCCACCTTCGCCCTCTATGGGCTTTCGCTGCTCGGCTACCACGACGAAGCCGGCCGCTTCCTCGAGTTCCTCGCCAAGATCTGCGACGCCAACCCGCCGCCGCTGCAGGTCTGCTACCGGGTAGACGGCTCAACCGACGTCGCCGAATTCGAGCTCAGCCATCTGACCGGCTATCGCGGCTCCCGCCCCGTCCGGATCGGCAATGGCGCCGCGCTGCAGCACCAGCTCGACATCTACGGCGAGGTCATGGACGCCGCCTACACCTACGCCAAGTGGCGGCAGGGGCTCGACCTCAAGCTCTGGCTGCCGCTGCGCCGCCTGGTGGACTACGCCGCCGCGCACTGGCGCGATCCGGACGAGAGTATCTGGGAAGTCCGCGGCGGCCCGCAGCAGTTCACCTACTCGAAGCTGCTCTGCTGGGTGGCGCTCGACCGCGGCATCAAGCTGGCGCAGCGTTACCAACTGCCGGGCGAGGTCGCGCTCTGGACCCGCACCCGCGACCGGATCCACCAAACCATCGTCAGCGCAGGCTACAACCGCGCCCTGCACGCCTATACCCAGGTCTTCAACGGCCACGCGCTCGACTCCAGCCTGCTGCTGATGCCGCTGCTGCGCTTTTCCTCGCCCCACGACTCCCGCACGGAAGCCACCATCCGCCGCATCCAGCGCGAACTCGGCCACGACTCCCTCATCGCCCGCTATCAGAACGTCAACGACGACGGCGTGGGCGGACCCGAAGGCGCCTTCTCCATCTGCACCTTCTGGCTGGTGGATTGCCTGACGCTGCTCGGCCGCAGCGACGAAAGCCGCAAAATCTTCGAGCACATGCTGAGCTACGCCAGCCCCCTGGGGCTGTTCTCGGAGGAAATCGACCCCGCCACCGGCGCTCTGCTCGGCAACTATCCGCAGGCGTTCACGCACATGGCGCTGCTGAACAGCGCGCATAATCTGGAACTTTATCCGGGTGGGGTGGCGTGAGGGGACGGTTATTGGTTATTGGTTATTAGTTTTTGGCTCGCGGCGCGGCGGCGGTGGCGATTCGCGGGAGTCGCGCCGTTTGCACTGCGGGCAAAATCCGCGCGCAGGGCCGCGGAATTCCAACGCGGTGAAAGCGAATCAAAGTAGGTATGGCAAAACGAGCAGTCTTCGAACCGGCGCTACCCGCCGTGTGGGGCGGGTCGCTGACCCGCGCGCCGGCCGCCGACCGGCGCCATGCTGCAGTTCGGTTGACCACTGCAACCGTGATTCTGCCGCAGCGAGACGCCGCTCGCGCCCGCTTGGGCTCGCCGGACCCCGGGCCGGCGCCCCACAGCCCTTTCGCGGGAGTCGCGGCATTTGCACTGCGGGCAAAATCGGCGCGAAGGGCCGCGGAATTCCGACGGGCGGGACGCTCCCGGTAAACGAGGCGGCGCGGCCCCGCGAGGCTCGCGCCGGCTTGGGCACGCTGGGCCCCGGGCCGGCGCGAGCCCAAGCGG
>JBOGKJ010000374.1:0-6469 GCA_050745565.1 Terriglobales bacterium
GCATTTCTCACCAACCCAGCCGCTGCCACGCGCGGCATAGCGCGCCCGTCTAGAAAAATGGGCGGCGCAGCACCTGCCCTGGTGCCATCGTCCTCCAGACAGCGCGTCCTGCTCGCCGTTCGATATCGCCGCCCATTTTTTAGGGCGCGCCGCGTCTGGATGCGAGCTTCGTGATCTGACTGTGAGAAATGCGGCTAGCAGTCCGTGGCGGAAGTAGCGACCTGGGTCACGGGCACGGCGATGGGGGTCATTATCGCCCACCGCTTGCAACCCATCCGGAGGCCTCTATTTCGGGTTGCGGTAGCCGCCGTCATCGAGCAGGCGTTCGGCGGCCTGCAGCTCGAGCGCGTAAACGTCCACGGGGTCGCGTTTCAGCAGGCGGCGGAGCCAGGCGAGTTGGGTGCGGAGCGCGTCACCCTGGCTGAGGGCGGCGAGCGCGCGCCGGGCGGTGACTTCGACTTCATCGAGCAGCGTGGCCTGCAGCAGCCGCGTGTAGACGCCCTCAGGCGCGCGCAGCGCCGCTGACTGCAGCGCGTAGGCCGCGGTCGCGAGATCGGCGATGGCGCCCAGCAGTTGCTGCTGCTCCGCCAGCGCTTCGCCGTGGCGCTGAAAGGAGAGCCCGGCCACAAGCAGCGCCGTTTGCCGGGCGGCTTCGGCGGGTGCGAGCGCAGGCGCGGCGGGGGCGGGCGTGAGCAGGCCCGCGGTCACCGCCTCCACCGCCTGCAGCAGCGCCAACTTGCCCTGTTGCGCCCGTCGCAGGAGGGTGGCGGGGATCAGCAGCCGGTTGATTTCGTTGGTGCCCTCGAAGATGCGGTTCACACGCGCGTCGCGGTAGGCGCGCTCGGCGGGGTTGCCGCGCACGAAGCCGTTGCCGCCGTAGATCTGCACGGCGTGGTCCACCACGACGTCCGCCATCTCGCTGGCAAAAATCTTGATGATCGAGCACTCCACCGCAAACTCGCCCAGCTCGGTTCCGCCATCCATGAGCGCCACCGTGCGATAGACCATGCTCTCGGCCGCAAACAGCCGCATGCCCATCTCGGCCAGCAGGCGCCGCACCAGGCCAAACTCGCCGATCGTCTTGCCGAAGGCGCGACGCTCGCGAGCATAGTGGACGGCCTCGCGCAGGCAGTTGCGCGCGCCGCCGATGCAGGCCGCGCCCAGCTTGAAGCGCCCGACGTCGAGAATCTGGAAGGCGATGTGGGCGCCCTCGCCCACGCCGCCCAGCACGTTCGCCGCCGCCACCGCCGCGTCGCGCAGCAGCACCGGGCAGGTGGACGAGCCCAGGATGCCCATCTTGTGCTCTTCGGCGCCGGTGGCCACGCCGGGCGTGGTCCGCTCGACCAGAAACGCCGTCACTTTCCCGTCCACCTTGGCGAACAGGGTGAAGAGGTCGGCGAAACCGGCGTTGCTGATCCACATCTTTTCGCCGTTCAGCCGATAGCCGCCATCGGCGGCCACGGCCTCGGTGCGCAGCGCCAGCGCGTCCGAGCCGGAGCCGGCCTCGCTGAGCGCGTAGGCGCCGACCCACTCCGAGCTGGCGAGCCGCGGCAGGTACTTCCGCTTTTGCTCCTCGTTGCCGAAGTGCACCAGCGGCAAGGTGGCGATGCCGGCATGGGCGCCAAAAATAACCGAGAACGAGCCTTGCACCGCCAAGTGATCCGCGACGATGGCGGAGGCGGTGAAGTCCATGCCCTGTCCTCCGTAAGCTTCCGGCACGTCCACGCCGGTCAGGCCCAGCTCGCCCGCCTGCCGCAGCAGCCGCCGCGCCAGGGCAAAATCCTGGCCTTCGATGGCTTCGGTGGCGGGGGCGATTTCCTGCTGCGCGAACTGCTCGGCGGTGGCGGCAATCAACTGCTGCTGTTCGTTGAACTGCTCGGGCGTGAAGGTCGCCGCCGGCGCCGCCAGCAGGAACGAGCCACCGAAAGGGGAGGCCGCTTTGTCCATATCCGCTATAGTTCCAGGTTTTCGATGACGGCGGCCGCGCCCTGCCCGCCGCCGACGCACATGGTGATGAGGCCCCAGCGCGCCCGCTGCCGGCTCAGCTCGCCCAGCAGAGTGGCCAGCAATTTGGCGCCGGTGCAGCCCAGGGGATGGCCGAGCGCGATGGCGCCGCCATTGACATTGACGCGCCCCGGGTCGAGATGCGCCTTGGCGATGACCGCCAGGCTGGTGGCGGCAAAGGCCTCGTTCAGCTCGATGGCGGCGATGTCGCCGAGCTTCACGCCCGCCCGCGCCAACGCCCGCGGAATCGCCGTCACCGGTCCCATCCCCATCAGCGCCGGGTCCACGCCCGTGGTGGCGTAGCCGGCCAGGCGCGCCCGCGGTTGCAGATGGTGCTCGCGCACCGCGCGCTCGCTGGCGATGACGGCGGCGGCGGCGCCATCGCTGGTTTGCGACGAGTTGCCGGCGGTGACGGTGCCGCGGGTGTGAAAGGCCGGCTTGAGTTTTGCCAGCGCCTCGAGCGATGTATCCGGCCGCGGGCCCTCATCGGCCGTGAGCGTGATCTCGCGCCAGTAGTCGGGCGCCGACTCGTCGGGCATGCGGGTTGCGACCGGCACGAGTTCGGCGTCAAAGCGGCCGGCTTGCTGGGCCGCCACCGCCTTCTGATGGCTGGCGAGCGCAAACTGGTCGGCGGCCTCGCGGCTGATGCGGTACTGAGCGGCGACGCGCTCGGCCGTCAGCCCCATGCTCAGGTAGCTGTCGGGGTGGTGGGCGATCAGCCAGGGGTTGGCGCTGGGCTTGTTGCCGACGATCGGGACCATGCTCATGCTCTCCGCCCCGCCGGCGACGATGACCTCGGCGCCGGCAGCGACGCGCTGACTGGCAATGGCCACGGCCTCGATTCCGGAGGCGCAGAAACGGTTGATGGTCGCCGCCGAGGCCTCCACCGGCAGCCCGGCCCGCAACGCGGCAATGCGCGCCAGGTTCAGGCCCTGCTCGGCCTCGGGCATGGCGCAGCCCAGCACCACGTCCTCGACGGCCTCGGCCTCGAGCCCGGCCCGCTCCAGCGCCGCCGTGATGGCGATGGCGGCCAGGTCATCGGGGCGGGTGGCGCGGAGGCTGCCCTTGAAGGCGCGCCCCACCGGCGTGCGCACGGCCGAGATGATGTAGGCCTCGCCCATGGCTAATTCCTCAGCGGCTTGCCGGTCTTGAGCATGTGGGCGATGCGCTCCTGGGTTTTGGCTTCGCCGCACAGGCTGAGGAAGGCCTCGCGTTCGAGCTCCAGCAGCCGCTCGACCGGCACCGCCATGCCCGCCGGGGCGCCGCCGGCGCAGATGATGTGCGCGAGCGCGCCCGCGATGCGCAGCTCGTAATCGGTGATCTGGCCGGCTTCGTGCATCAGGTAGGCGCCCATCTCCAGTGTGCTCTGAACCGACGGGCCGGGCGCGGTATAGCGTGGCGGCGCGGGCGGGGCGTAGCCGGAGTGCGCGAGTTCGAGCGCCGCCGCGCGGGCGGTGGGGATCACCAGGTCGCGGTTGGGCACGATGTCATCGCCATGGCGCAGCAGGCGCAGGCGCCGGGCCTCGGCCGCCGAGGTCGAAACCTTGGCCAGGGCGATGGTTTCGAAGGCGGTGCGCGGGTCCGCGCGCAGCGCCATGGCGGTGGTGCCGCCGCCGGCGGGAATCAGCCCCACGCCCACCTCCACCAGTCCGGTGTAGAGCTCGGCATGCGCCACAACGCGGCTGGCCTGCAGCATCAGCTCGCAGCCGCCGCCCAGCGTCAGCCCGAACGGCGCCCCCACCACCGGGCGCGGCGACGCCCCCACCGCCTGCGTCATCGCCTGAAAATGGCGCACCGCCAGCTCCACCTCGTCCCACTCCTCGTTCTGCAGCAGCGAGAGCAGGTACAGCAAGTCGGCGCCGGCGGAAAAATTCTCGGCCGCGTTCGAGATCACGAACGCCTCGAACTCCGGAGCCCCCGCCAGCGTTTCGGTGATCAGCGCCACCGCGTCGCCGCCGATGGCGTTCATTTTGCTGTGAAACTCGAGGCAGGCGACGCCCTCGCCCAAATCCACCAGCGAGCAGCCGGCGTTCGAGCGCAGTGCCGCTCCCACGCGCCGCTCGGGCGCCGGCGCCCCCGCGGCCATCGCTTCGAGCTCAAACGGCCCGTATTGCCAGTTGTAGCCCCAGCACATGGCGCGATTGATCGCCTCGGGCTCATCGGTGATCTCGCCCAGCCGCGCCCGGCAGTAGCGGAACAGACCCTCGAGCGCCTCCCGCAGGAAGGCGCTGCCGCCCAGCGCGCCGCGCACGTCCGTCCAGGGCAGGGAAGCCTTCTGCCGCGGATGGTATTCGAGCGTTTTCCAGTCGAGCGCCCAGATCTCGTCGCCGCGGCGTTGATAAAAACCCTGGCCGCTCTTGTCGCCCAGCCAGCCGCGCTCGATCATCTGCTGGATATAAGGCGGCGTTTGGAACAGGGCGTGCTGCTCGTCATGGGGCAAATTCCGGCCTGAGTTCCCGACCACTTGCGCCAGCGTGTCCAGCCCGATCAGGTCGAGGGTGCGGAAGGTGGCCGACTTGGGCCAGCCCAGCAGCGGGCCGGTGAGCGCATCCACCTGCTCGATGGTCAGGTCGTGCCGCTCCATCAACCGCAGCGTGTTCAGCAGCGCGAACACCCCGATGCGGTTGCCGATGAAATTGGGAGTGTCGCGCGCCGCCACGATGCCCTTGCCCAGCCGCCGCTCCAGCTCCCGGCTCAGCCAGGCCGCCGCCTCCGCGTCGGTTTCGGCGCCGGCGATCACCTCCACCAGCCGCAGATAGCGGGGCGGGTTGAAAAAATGAGTCCCCAGGAAGCGCCGCCGCACCGGCGCCGGCAATTGCTCGCCGACAGCCGCGACCGGCAGCCCGCTGGTGTTGGTGCTGAGCAGGGTGTGCTCGCCGAGGCGCGGCGCCACGCGTTCCAGCAGCGCGCGCTTGGCGTCAAGGTTCTCGACGATGGCCTCCACCACCCAATCCGCCTTGCCTACCGCCTCGAGCCCGTCCTCGAAACTTCCGGTTGCGACCCGCTCGGCGAGCTCGGGCAAGAAGAATGCCGCCGGACGGCTGGCGGCCGCCGCTTTCAGGCCGGCCGCGGCACGGGCGCGGTCCACGTCGAGCAACTGCACGGCGAGTCCATGGTTGGCGCAGTGCGCCGCCAGGCGCGCCCCCATGGTGCCGGCGCCCAGAACCACCACGCGCTGCAGCGGGGCGGGCATGGCGCTATCCCACCGCGGCCGTGGCCGCGGGGGCCGCGGCCCGCGTGAAGCGCGCCAGCGCCTCCAGCTTCGCCTGCGCCGCGCCCGACGTCAATGCCCGGCGCGCCTGCTCGAGGCCCTCGCCAAAATCGCCCGCGCTGCCGGCGGCCATCAGCGCCGCGGCCGCGTTCAGCGCCACCATATCCTGCGCCGGTCCGGGTTCGCCGGCGAGCACATGGCGCAGCGTGGCCACCGACTCGCCCAGCGATCCGCAGGCCAGTGCCTCCGGCCGCGCAGGCTCGAGCCCCAGCTCGGAGGGGTCCAGCGTGAAGCGCTGAACCGAGCCCGCCCAGATTTCGGCGACATCGGTTGGCGCCGAGACCGAGAATTCCCCCAGCCCGTCGCGGCTGTGGACCACGAAGCTGTGTCCGGTGCCCAGCGTCAGAAGCGCCGCGGCCATGATCGGAATCCAGTGCGCCGAGGGCACGCCGATGACCTGCGCGTCGGCGCCGGCCGGATTGGTGAGCGGACCCAGCAGATTGAAGATGGTCCGCACGCCCAGCGCGCGCCGCGCCGGCATGACTTTCTTCATCGCGGGGTGCAGCAGCGGCGCAAACAGGAAGACGATGCCGTTCTGTTCCAGGCATGTTTCCAGCCGCGCGGGTGGGCAGTCCAGATCCACTCCCAGCGCCTCGAGCACATCGGCGGAGCCGCTGAAGCTCGTGCTGCTGCGGTTGCCGTGCTTGGCCACGGCCGCGCCGGCACCGGCCGCGGCCAGCGCCGCCGCAGTCGAGACATTGAAGATGTGCCGGCCGCCGCCGGTCCCGCAGGTGTCCAGCCGCCGGCCGGAAGCGGTGCCGCCGCCGCCGCCAATCGTGACCATCTGCCCGCGCATGGCCTCGGCGAAGCCCACCAGTTCGTCGGCGGTTTCGCCTTTGACCGCCAGCGCCGCCAGCAGCCCGGCGATGGCGGCATCGCCGGCGTCGCCGGCAAAAATCCCGGTCAGCGCGGCGCGCGCCTCTTCGCGGCTGAGATTTTCCCGCTTCCACAGCCGCTCAAGCGTTTCCCGCAGCATAAATACCATTTTAAGCTGAGCTTCACCAGATGGTCCGCACCAGCCCGGAAGCGACGATTGCGGCGTCGCGCGTGAGCAGGGGACATTCCAGCTCCGCCGCGGTGGCGGCGATGACTCGATCCATGCGATCGCGAATGGCGTAACGAGGCAACTTGGACGCGCCCTGAGCAGAGCGGGCGCGCGTTGCCGCCAAGCGAGTTCCGGCCGCAGCCCGACCA
>JBOGKJ010000375.1:0-2376 GCA_050745565.1 Terriglobales bacterium
GGTCGTTGACGCCTACCGCGAATTGGAATCCGGTTCACACGGCATTGACTGGCGCGGGCCCCTGCCCGGCTACGCCGCGCCCGCACTCGAAGGACTGTGGAGCGCCGGCCCGGGGCCCGGCGAGCCCAAGGGGGCGCGAGCGGCCTTTCGCTAGAGGTCGGGCCGTGCCGCTTCGTTTGCCGGGAGCGGTGAAAGCACCGCTGGCGCTTTCAGCCCGTTGGAATTCCGCGGCCCTTCGCGGCGATTTTGCCCCCAGTGCAAACGACGCGACTCCCGCGACTGGACGCCCTCTCGTTGCCACCCCTGGCGCGCCAGCGTGCCGGGGGCTCCGGCGTTGGTCGGGCTGCGGCCGGAATTCGCTTGGCGGCAACGCGCGCCCGCTCGGCTCGGTGAACGCGCCACCGGCGCCTTCGCGCGTCCACGTTGCCTCGTTCCGCTGCCTTTCGTGCCGAGCTTGCCCGCAGTGCAAAAGGCGCGCCGGTGGCGGCACAAAGACGCGATAATGGCGGGATGTCCACACCCGCGCCGGGGGCGGCCTCAGGATCGGGAACTTATGGTGCGCCCAACGGGCGCCAGATGGTGGTGTTTGCGCTGGGGCTGGCGGTGGGGCTGGTGCTGCTGTGGTATTTGCGCGATCTGGTGCTGTTGCTGTACGCCAGCGTGTTGTTTGCGGCGATGGTGATGCCGGCGGTGGTTTGGATTGAATCGCGCCGGATGGGGACGTGGAGGCCGGGGCGCGGGCTGGCGGTGGCGCTGGTGGGGCTGGCCGCGGTGGGCGGGGTGGTGGGTTTGCTGCTGTTGCTGCTGCCGCCGATGGCGGCGGAGGCCGTCAATCTGGCGACGCTGTGGCCTTCGGCGGCGGATAGGGTGCTGCAGGCGGCGCGCCGGCTGCCGGACCTGCACAACCTGAACACCTCACCGGTGAATGCGGGCATGGCCGCGGTGGGGGGCTGGGCGCTGGGGCTGCTGCAGCGGCTGGCGCAGGGCCTGGTGGCGGTGTTCACGATTCTGCTGCTGACCATCTACCTGCTGACGGAAGGCGAGCACACGCGGGCCTGGTGCCTGGCGTTTTTCCGTCCCATGGCGCGCGCGCGCCTGTCGCTGACGCTGGAGCGCGGGGAGCGGCGGATGCGGGGCTGGATGGCGGGGCAGGCGCTGCTGGCGGCGCTGATGGCGGTGGCGAGCGGGGCGGCGTTTGCGGCGCTGGGGCTGCCGGACTCTTTCGTGCTGGCGCTGATGTCGGGGCTGCTGACATTCGTGCCGGTGCTGGGACCGATCACGGCGGCGGTGGTGGCGGGCACGGTTGGGGCGGTGCAGTCGTTGGGGAGCCTGGCGGGGGTGGTGATTTTCTTTGCGCTCTACGAGGCGTTGGACAACGTGTATCTGACGCCTCGCGTCATGAGCAAATCGGTGGGGGTGCCGGGGCTGGCGGTGCTGGTGGCGCTGGCGATCGGGGGGGTGCTGGGCGGGGTGCTGGGGGCGGTGCTGGCGGTGCCGTCGGCGGCGATGGCGGCGGAACTGCTGCGGGAGTATGGGCATCCGGGCTGAATTAGCCGTTAGGCATTGGGCCTTAGCCGTTAGCCTATAGCCATTAGCCATTGGGCATTTGTCATTTGCCGTGGGCGATGGCGGGGGTGGCGCGGCGCGGGGTAGAATCGGGCATGCCGAGCAAGACGATACGGGTGATAGGGGTGCCGCTGGACTTGGGGCAGGACCGGCGCGGCGTGGACATGGGACCGGCGGCGGTGCGGGCGGCCGGGTTGCTGACACGGTTGGAGCGGCTGGGGTATCAGGTGGAGGACGCCGGGAACGTGGAGGCGGCGTTGCCGGAGATGCAGGCGGAGGGCGATCCGCACGCCAAGTATCTGCCGCAGATTGCGCGGTCGTGCCGGCTGCAGGCCGACTGGGTGCGTGCCACGCTCGAAGATGGGGCGCTGCCGCTGGTGCTGGGCGGGGACCACTCGATTGCGGTGGGCACGGTCAGCGGCGTGAGCTACTTCTACCGCGGCCGGCAGCAGAAAGTCGGGCTGCTGTGGCTGGACGCGCACGGCGACTTCAACACCCCCGAGACCACGCCCAGCGGCAACATCCATGGCATGCCGCTGGCCTGCCTGCTCGGACACGGCCCCAAGGAACTGACGCAGATTGGCGGGTCACAGCGCAAGGTCGCGCCCGAGAACACCGTTCTGGTGGGCATTCACGACCTCGACGCCAGGGAAAAACTGGCGCTGCGGGCCGAGGGAGTCAAGATCTTCACCATGCGCGACATTGACGAACGCGGAATGCGCAGTGTGGTGGAGCAGGCGGTGGCGATCGCGACCAATGGGACTGAGGGCTTCTGCTGTTCCCTCGATATGGACTTCATTGACGCCACCC
>JBOGKJ010000376.1:0-17942 GCA_050745565.1 Terriglobales bacterium
GGGCAGGTGACCATGGACGACGGCAAGAACATTCATACCGGCGTGACGGCCATTCTGCCGCATGCCGGCAACATGTTCACGCACAAGGTTCCGGCGGCGGTGTTTGTGGGCAATGCCTTTGGCAAGCTGATGGGCTCGACCCAGATTGTCGAGCTGGGCAACATCGAAACACCGGTACTGCTGACCTCGACGCTGAACGTGCCCAAGGTCGCCGACGCGCTCATCAGCTACATGCTGCAACTTCCGGGCAACGAGCGGGTGCAGTCGGTCAACCCGGTGGTGGGGGAAACCAACGACGGGTATTTGAACGACATCCGCAGCCGCCCGGTGGGCGAGCAGCAGGTGTTCGAGGCCATCCGCTCGGCCCGCGGCGGGCCCGTGGCCGAAGGCGCGGTGGGAGCGGGTGCGGGGACGGTGGCGTTCGGGTTCAAGGGTGGCATCGGCACCAGCTCGCGGCGGCTGCCGGCGAACCTCGGCGGCTGGACGGTCGGCGTCCTGGTGCAGACCAACTTCGGCGGCATTCTGACGATTGACGGCGCGCCGGTGGGCGAGAAGCTGGGCCGGTATTATCTGAAGAGCCAGTTGGCCGGCGGCCAGGGCACGCCTCGCGACGAGTCGCCCGACGGCAGTTGCATGATCGTAATTGCCACCGATGCGCCGGTGGGCTCGCGCAACCTGCGGCGGCTGGCCTACCGTTCGATGCTGGGCCTGGCGCGGACGGGCTCGGCGGCCAGCAACGGCTCGGGTGACTATGCGATTGCGTTTTCTACGGTTCCTGAGAACCCGCCGGTGGAGCGCGTCAACAATGACAAGATCTCGCCGTTGTTTTTGGCGGTGATCGAGGCGACGCAAGAGGCCATCTACAATTCCCTGTTCAAGGCCACCACCACCACTGGCCGCGGCCATACGGTCGAGGCGCTGCCGCTGGCGCCCACCGAGGCCATCCTGCGCGAGTACCACGTCATCGGCGGCGGCAGGTAGGCTCCACAGCTTATGTGTCCACATGCCCTGTGCTAGGCTGGCACCATGAAGAACGTCACTTTGGCGATTGATGACGCCACGCTGGCGGCAAGCCGCGCGTACGCGAAACGCCACAACACCACGCTGAATCAACTGATCCGCGACCTGCTGCGGCGTACGGTAGGCAGCCATCAGTCGGCTGGCGTTGACGAGTTGCTGCGGTATATGCGGGAGCATCCCGGCGACTCCGAAGGGCGGACATGGACACGGGAAGAGATCCATGAGCGCCATCGGTAAAGTTTTTTTGGACACCAACATTTTCGTGTACGCGCTGGACCCAAGTGAGCCCTGGAAACGCAGCCGCAGCGAGCAGGTCATCACCTCGATGCGCAGCGCCGCCACCGGAGTCGTTTCCACTCAAGTCATGCAGGAGCTGTTCTCGGTTGCCACGCGCAAGCTGCGGATGCCATAGCCGACGGCAAAAGGCGTGGTGCAACGGTTGCGCGCATTTGAGGTGGTGCAAGTATCGCCCGACATGATTGAGAAGGCGATGGATTGCGTGGCGCTGTACGCGATCTCCTTCTGGGACGCGCTGATCGTGGCGGCGGCGGCAGCCGCGGGTTGCGGTGTGCTTTACACCGAAGACTTGAGTGCGGGCTCCGAGCTGCTGGGTGTGCGTGTGAAGAACCCGCTCTCCGCCTAGAGCCGCGCGGCTCACTCGTAGCGCAGGGCTTGGGCGGGGTCGGTGCGGGCGGCGCGGAGGGCCGGTAGGGCGGCGGCGGCGAGGGCGAAAGCGGCAACAAGGGCAACGGCCGCGGACCAGACGGCGGCATTATGGGGCTGGACGCCGAACAGGAGATGGGCGAGCAGGCGACTCTCGGAGGGAAGGGCGCAGGCGGCGAGGGCCACTGCCGCGAGCAGCATCAGCGCGAGACGCGAGAGCACCAGGCGGGCCATGGCGGCGGGCGCCCCGCCGAGTGCCAGCCGCACGGCGAGTTCATGGCGGTGGGCGGTGACCCAGTGGCCGAGCAGCGCCACCACGCCGAGCCAGATCAGCACCAGCGCCAGTCCGGTAAAGACGGTACCGGAGAGCAGCAGAAAGCGTGGCTGTGCGGTGACGGCGGCGAGTGCGGCGGCGAGTGACGAGGCTCGCAGCGCCGCCACGCCGTTAATGCCGGCCACGAGCGGCGCGAGTGGCGGCGCGCCGCCGGGCGCGGGGCGCACCAGCAACGTCATGATGACGTCGGGCCGGCCGCTGAACGGCTGCGTGAAGGGTATGTAGGCCTGGCCAATGCCGGTTTCGTTGCCAGCACCGGGGCCGGCGGGCTTGATGTCGCCGACCACGCCGACGACGGTCATGCCAGCGCTCATGCCGCCAAACTCAACCTGGCGGCCGAGTGGTGACTGGCCGGGCCAGAGAGCTTGGGCGGCGCGTTGGCTGAGGATAATGACGGGGGCGGCGGTGGCCGAGTCCCGGGGGTTGAAAATGCGGCCGTCGAGCAGCGGGATATGGAGCAGCTTGAAATAGTCGCCGCTGATCTCATTGACCTCGGCAAAGCACTCGTGCGCGCCGCGTGGCGCGGCGAAGTCGGAGAGAAACTGCCCGCCGACGCTTCCTGGTGGGGGCTGGCTGACGAGGGCGGCGAGGGCGCCGGGCGTGCGCTGGGCGCGGTCGAGCACTTGTTGATCACGGCTGAGGGCGGCAGTGAGGGCTTGCTGTTGCCGAGCGGCATCGGGCAGGGTGCGCGGCAGGGCGGCGAGGGCGGGAAAGACGGTGTACTGCTGGGTGAGGACGCCGCGGGGCGAAAAGCCGAGCGACACGCGACCGAGCCGGGTGAAGCTGGCGAGCAGCAGGCCGGCGCCGGCGGTGAGCACGAGCGCGGCGGCGAGCTCGAAGGCGACCAGCGCCGGCCACAGGAAGGAGGCGCGCCCGCGGCCGCGGCTGCCGTAGAAGGCAGACTGCATGAGCTCGCCGGGCGAGCGCATGCGCAGCAGGCTGACCACGGGCGGCAGCGCGACGAGCGCCAGCGTAAGGAGGCCGCAGGCGGCCAGCACAGCGAGGTCACCCCAGCCGAGGTGGAGCAGGTTGAGGCCGGGCATGCGGGGCGGCGCCCAGTGGCGGAGGGCGGCCATGAGCGCGGCGGCGAAGCCGACCCCGAGCGCCACCCCGGGAATCACGGCCGCCGCAGCTTCCGCCAGCCACAGCCGCGCCAGCCGTCGGCGGCTGGCGCCGAGGGCGCGACGAACGGCCAGGTCACGCTGCGTGCTGAGCGAGCGGGCGAGGAGCACGCCGCCGAGGTTGGCGCACACCACCAGCCACAGCAGCGCCATGGCGGCCGCCAGCAATTGCACCAGGGGGCGGAACGTTTTCGACCAGCTCTCGAGCAGGACCGAGCCCTGACTGGAGCTGACGCCCATCTTCGGTCCGTTCGGGTGCTGATGGTCCCAGACGGCAGCCTCGCCCGTCTTATAGGCGGCGATGGCGGCGAAGGCTTGATGGTAACTGACGCCGGGGCGGAGCCGGGCAATTAGCCGATGGTAGCCCACGGTGCCTGCCACGGGGCCACCAGTGAGCAGAATCTGGCCTTCGGTCGCGCGCATCGGCAGCCACACCTCAGTGCCGGAGGGAAAGCCGAAGCCGTCCGGCATGACGCCAATTACCGTAAACGGCACACCGCCGATGGCGATGGGCCGGCCGAGCGCCTGAGTGGCGCCGCCAAAGGCGCGATGAGCCAAACGCGCGCCGAGGACCACGACGCGGGCGGCGGGGCTGTCCTCGTCGGGCGCGAAGCCGCGCCCGGCGTTGGGTTGCACGCCGGCCACGCTAAAAAACCGGGCGGTGACGGCGGCGATATTGGCATAGCCACTAGCGGCGCCGGCGGTAATGGCGGTGCCGCCGGTGGCATAGCCGCCAACCGCCGCGAAAGCCCGAATCTGGCCATAGCCTGCGGCACCGGCCGGGTCTCCGGGGCCGGCGATGCCAATCAGCCGTTCGGGCTGGGGCAGGCCGAGTGGGTTGACCAGCACCCGGCGGACGAGTGCGGTCATAGTGGTGGCGCCACCAATACCAAGCGCAACGATGAGGGCGAGGGCGAGCGCCGTCCCCGGCGCGTGCTGCCAGCGGCGCCACAGGGGATTACCGAAGCGCATCATGCCCCTTAAAGACTACCAAGCCACGACCAACGTGCAAAGGAACTGCTAATTGCTCATTGACGGGCGCGGGCCCCTGCCCCTGCTCGCTGAGGCGCGCCCGCGCTCGAAGGGCTGTGGAGCGCCGGCCCGGGGCCGGGCGAGCCCAAGAGGGCGCGAGCGGCCTTTTGCTACGGCAGAATCACGGTTGCTGTGGTCGCCCGAACTGCCGCTTGGCGCCGGCCGGCGGCCGGCGCGCGGGTCAGCGACCCGCCCCACGGGGGGCGCGGCCCTTCGCGCCGACTTTGCCTCCCGTGCAAACGGCGCGACTCCCGCGAATTGCTTATTGCTGCTTACCGTTGATTCTGAACGCGGGCCGACCATCGAGATTATCGAGCTCGATCTGGTGGACGGTATTCAGGCCGATGATGGCGTCGTGGACGCGGGTGCGGCCGGCCAGCGGCGCCAGCATCTCCACCAGCATCTCTTCGGTCTCCAGTACGCGGGATTTCAGGTAATGCACCACCAGCTCGGCGACCGCACCCAACTGGGGGCGGGGGTTTGGTTTTACCACCTCGGGGGCGACTTGGAGCAGCGGACGCCACTGCGGGCCCCCGTTTTCCGCCCGACCCACGCGGAGGACTTTGAGTGACCGCGCCAGTTCGTGCAGCGCGCGCTCAACCGCCAGCACCGAGGTGCGCTCGGCGCCGATAACGCCGCGGATTTCGGCCGCGGTCCGCGGACCGTCATGGGCAAGCAGGAGGCTGAACACCTCGGCGGCCAGCCATGACAGTTGGCGCTCATCGGCCTGGCGGCGGAAGTCGTCGGCGGGGTGGCGGTCGCCAATGCAGGTGTAGACAGCCTCCAGGCGCTCACGGGCGCAGTAGCGCAGGATTCCCGGCCACTGCCAGAGCTCAATCACCTGGGCGGACGCGACCGCCTGATCGAGCGGGGCCAGGGCGGCGTCGCCCAGGTCGGGGCCGAGCTCGGGCAGGGTGGCCAGGCCCAAAGCCTCGATCCAGCCGTGCAGGCTGTGTTCATCGAGTTGGGCGGGACGCAACATCGCCCATTGAGCCGCGCGCGCGGTTAACAGATCGGCAGCAGTCATGGTGTGCGTTTAAAGGCGCGCTGAATCTCGTCCAGCCCATAGCGTAACAGCACCGGGCGGCCGTGGGGGCAAGTCATCGGATAGCGTACGCTCGCCAGCCGGGCGAGCAGCCACTCCATTTTGTCCGGCTCCAGCGCCATGTGTACTTTGATGGCGGCATGGCAGGCGATGGTGGCAGTGATTCTCGTGCGCAGGCGCTGCAGCGTGATGCCGCGTTCATCGGCGGCGAGCTCGAGGATTTCGCGCAGCAGGCGCTCGGCCTGCTCGCCGGCGATGCCGGCGGGCGTGGCCTGAATGGCGACGGTGTTGCGGCCAAACGGCTCGGCTTCGAAGCCGGCGGCGGCCAGCTCGGCGGCGACTTCGCCGAAGCGCAGCCAGCGGCCGGGGTCGAGTTCGACCACAACCGGCAACAGCAGCCGCTGGCTCTCGACGGCGGCCTCCAGGCGGGCGGCGAGCAATTGCTCGAACAGCACGCGCTCGTGGGCGCAGTGCTGATCCACCAGCCAGAGTCCGCCGGGCCCGCTGGCCACAATGAAACTCTCGGCGATTTGGCCGAGGGCGCGCAACGCGGCCAATTCGTCGGCCAACCCGGCGCCGGAGGCGGCGGGATAGTGCCGCAGCCCGCAGCCCAAGCCGGTTTCCGGAACCCAGTCGGGTGCCGGATCGGCCGCCAGCGACGGGCGTCCAACCGCCGAGGGCGCTCCGGGCACCTCCAGCGGGAGGCGCTGCTCGACCGGACGGGGCGGCGCGACGGTAAGTTGAAATCCGGACGGAAGATCGGCGGCGGAAATGCCGAGCGCGGCGTCAGCGCCGGGAGAGAACGGAAGCGGGCTGGGCGGCATCCAGGTGAGCGCGGCGGTGGCGCGGCGCTCGCGCTCCTGCAGAAAGGAGGGCACCGGGCGGTTTTCGGCCAGCGCATTGCGGATGGCGTCGCGGGCGGCGTCATGAATGAAATCGGCGCGGCGGAAGCGGACTTCGGTCTTGGCGGGGTGAACGTTGACGTCCACCTCGGCGAAGGGGAGATCCAGAAACAGCAGCACCGCGGGAAACGTGTTGGTGGGCAGCAGGTTGTGATAGGCGCTGGTGATGGCGTGCAGCAGCAGACGGTCGCGCACCAAGCGCCGGTTGACGAAGACGAAGATTGAATTGCGGTTGAGCTTCTGCAGCTCCGGGCGGGAGGCGAAGCCGTACAGGCCGCAGCCGACGACCTGTGCGGCGGCGGCTTCGGCATCGGGCGCCCACTGGGCGGTGGCGCGAAACTCGAGGCACTGGCCGGCCAGCTCCTCGCCGAAGATCTGGCGCAGACGCTCGCCGGGCGTGGCGGCGGGCTCGAGCGCCAGCAGTTCGCGGTGGGGCGTCGTCAGCCGGAACTGGATCTCGGGGTAGGCGAGCGCATAGTGGGTGACGAGCGTCGTAATGTGGCCAACTTCGGTGGCTTCGCTCTTCAGGAACTTGCGGCGCGCCGGAATGTTGGCGAACAGGTTGGCGACGGTAACGGCGGTGCCGACCGGAAGCCCCACCGCGTCCACCCCGCTCAGCCGGCCGCCTTCGATGCGCACGCGGGTTCCCTGCCCGGCCACGGCCGCGGTCTCAAGGGTGAATTGACTGACGCTCGCAATGGAGGGCAGCGCCTCGCCGCGAAACCCGAGCGTGGCAATGGCGCTGAGCGAGGCCACATCGGTCAGCTTGCTGGTGGCGTGGCGCTCCAGCGCCAGCAAGGCATCGTCGCGAGTCATGCCGCCACCGTTGTCGGTGAGCCGGATGCGCTGGGCGCCGCCGGCAACCACCTCCAGATCGAGCCGCGTGGCGCCGGCATCGACGGCATTTTCCAACAGTTCCTTGACCACCGAGGCGGGGCGCTCCACCACCTCGCCGGCGGCGATCTTGTTGGCCACCTGGTCGCTGAGGACACGGATCTTGCCCATAGCCGCCGCCGTTCAACCGCGATGCCGGATGCCCAGCTCCTTCAACTGCTGCTCGCTCACTGGCGTGGGCGCGTCCATCATCAGGTCCACGGCTTTGGCGGTTTTAGGGAACGCGATCACTTCGCGGATCGAGGCCGCGCCCGCCAGCAGCATCACCAGCCGGTCGAGGCCAAGCGCGATGCCCCCGTGCGGCGGCGTGCCGTACTGCAGCGCCTCGAGGAAGAAACCGAAGCGAGCGCGGGCTTCGTCTGCGCTCATGCCCAGCAGCCCGAAAATCCGGGACTGGACCTCGGCGCGATGGATGCGGATCGAGCCCGACCCCAGCTCGATGCCGTTGAGCACCACGTCGTAGGCGAGCGCGCGGGCGGCGCCGGGATCGGTGTCGAGCAGCGCGGCGTCGTCGGCGAGCGGCGAGGTGAACGGATGGTGCGACGCCACCCAGCGGCGTTCCGCCGCGTCCCAGTCGAACATGGGGAACTCCGTCACCCATAGGAACCGGAACCTATTCGGATCCAGCAAATGGTGGCGCTCGGCGAAGCGCTGCGCCAGCGCCAGCCGGAGCGCGCCCGCCTGCTGCTGCAGCGCGCGCAGCGCCATGCCGGGTGGCGCGCCCACCAGTGCCACCAGGTCGCCTTCGGCGGCGTCCACGGTGGCCCGGATGGCCTCGGCGGGCTCGGGAAAGGTTTTGCGGATCCGGGCAAAGTCCTCGAAGAACCGCACCGCCAAGGCTCCGGGGGCGGACGTTTCGGCCAACGGCCGCAGCTCGTCGCGCTCGCGCCGGGAGAGCGCCCCCACCGCCGGAATGTGAATGGCCAGCAGCGGCAGCTCGGGATCGAGTCCGAGCTGCTGGCGCGCCGGGGGCGGAAAGTGGTCGCCCACATCGGTCATGGCCGGCAGCCGGAGATCGGGCTTGTCGGTGCCGTAGCGCGCCATGGCCTCGGTCCAGGTCAGGCGCGGGAAAGGCGTTTCGATGACGCGGCCGGCGGCCGCGCACGCGTCGCTGAGCATGCCCTCGACGATGGCGAACAGCACCTCGCGGTCGGGGAAGCTCATCTCGACGTCAATCTGGGTGAACTCGGGTTGGCGATCGGCGCGCAGATCCTCATCCCGGAAGCAGCGTACGATCTGGTAGTAGCGGTCGGTTCCGCCGATCATCAACAATTGCTTGAACAATTGCGGTGATTGCGGCAGTGCATAGAAGCTTCCCTCATGCACACGGCTGGGCACCAGATAGTCGCGCGCGCCCTCGGGCGTGCTGCGGGTGAGAAATGGCGTCTCCACCTCCAGGAAGCCCTGGGCATCGAAGGCGCGCCGGATCGCCCGCGTGACGTTGTGCCGCAGACGCAGATTGGCCTGCATGCGGGGATGACGCAGGTCGAGGTAACGATATTTGAGCCGGTTTTCCTCGCTGACCGACTCGACCGATTCCTCGGTCAGAGGAAACGGCGGTGTGCGGCTGGGGTTGAGCAACTCGAGCGCGTCGGCGGCCAGCTCGACCTCGCCAGTGGCGAGGTTGGCATTCACGGTGGCCGGGGCGCGCCGGACCAGCGTACCGGCCACGGCAATGACGTACTCGGAGCGCAGCTCGGCGGCGCGGGCGTGCAGCCCGGGGTCGCGTTCCTGGTTGAACACCACCTGGCAGAGCCCGGCGCGGTCGCGAAGGTCAATGAACAGCAGCGCGCCCAAGTCGCGCCGGCGATGCACCCAGCCCTGCAGCACGATGCGCTGGCCGACATCCGAGGGGCGGACGGCACCGGCGTAATGGGTGCGGCCGGCGGATAAAGCGTCACTCATGCTGGCTCCTGCGAGGAGGGCGGCGGGCCGGGTGGATGCGAGCGCCGCTTGATTTCCTGGCTGCCCCAGGCAGCGAGCACGAAGGTGACCACCAACTGCGGGAACACCAGCGTCGCATAGAACAGCGAGTTCGCCGCCAGCACCGCCCACCACAGCCAGCGGTGCGCCGGGAGGTTGGCGCCCGGGGCCGGGACGAACGCGCTGCGAGGGCGTTGCAGCAAAATGCTAAAGCGCCAGTTGAGGAAAAACAGGGCCACGGCGCCGAGCAGCACGACGAGGTCAAGCGCGAGCTGCTGCTGCCAGTTGAGCGGCCGCAACTGGTTGAGCTTGGCCATGGCCTGGCTCAGGGTCTGATGCTGCGCCATCTGGAACATCTGCGGCTCCATTTGGGCATACAGGATGGCGAGCGTAGTGAGGATAACGGCCCACACCAGCAGCGAGCCGATGATGAAGCTTCGCCGTTCCAGGCGCAAATGCGCGATCGGGTCCAGGGGCGGGGCGGGGTTCACGGTACGGGCTCCTGCGGGGCCCGGGCGAGCGCGCAGGCGAGCGCGCCTTCGTCCAGGCTGGTCTGCTCGCCGGTCGCGAGCCATTTCAGGCCATAGCGCTGGCTGGCGAGTTCGGCCTCGCCCACCAGCACCGCGGCGGCGGCGCCGAGTTTGGCCGCGAGCTCGAGGCTGCGCCCCAGCTTGCGCGCCGGCGGCGCCAGTTCCAGCCGCACTCCCTGGCGCCGCAGCCGGTCCGCCAAGGCCAACCCGGCCGCCAATTGCGCCGGCTGCAGCGGTAGCACCACCGCCGCCAGTTGGCGCTGCGGGGTGGGCTCAGCCGCCATCGCCGCCCCGGCGGCCTGCATGGCGAGCACGAAGCGGTCCTCGCCCAGGGCAAAGCCAATGGCCGAATCCACCTGCGCCGGCGCGCCCAGCGCCTGCGCCAATCCGTCATAGCGTCCGCCGCCGAGCAGCGCGTTCTGCGAGCCCAGGGCGCCGTGGACGAACTCGAAGGCGGTCGAGGTGTAGTAGTCGAGGCCGCGCACCAGGCGCTGGTCAATCCGGTAGGCGATGCCGCCCGCCTCGAGCAACTGCCGCAATTCGTGGAAATGGCGCCGGCAGTTGTCCTCTAGATAATCGAAGATTCCGGGCAACAATTCGATGATGGGCTGGTCCGCCGGAACCTTGCAATCCAGCACGCGCAGCGGGTTGGTGGCGGCGCGGCGCTGGCAGTCGCCGCACAGGTTGGGCAGTTGGGGCGCGAGCGCGGCGCGCAGCGCGGCGTGGTAGGCGGGCCGATCCAGCGCGCAGCCCACCGAGTTGATCACCAACTCCCAGCCGCTGATGCCGCAGCGCTCCAGCAGCAACCGCAGCATGGCCAGCAGCTCGAAATCGACCCAGGCGTCGCCGGCGCCTTCGGCGGCGCTGCCCAGCACTTCGGCGCCCACCTGGTAGAACTGCCGGTAGCGCCCTTTCTGCGGCCGCTCGCGGCGGAACATCGGCCCCATGTAATACAGCCGCGTCAGACCGGGCTGGAGCCAGAGCCGGTGCTCGACATAGGCGCGGACGGCCGACGCCGTGGCCTCCGGACGCAGCGTGAGTTCGGCGCCGTCGCGATCGGCGAAGGTGTACATCTCCTTGCCCACGATGTCGGTCTCTGCGCCCACCGCGCGCTGGAACAATGCCGCCGGCTCCACGATCGGGGTGCGAATTTCTTCGAAGTTGTAGAGGGCAAACACCGAGCGCACGGTGGCTTCCAACTGCTGGAACCAGCGGGTGTCGGCGGGCAGCAGGTCGCGCATGCCCTTGACGGCGGCGAGCTTCATTGTGGCGCGGGCCCCAGGTGGGCTCCGCCCACCGTCCCGCTTAGCCCCGCTCCGGCCGGCGCGGAGACCCCGGCGCCCCACCCCGGCCTTCGCTTTGGCGCGGGCCCCAGGTGGGCTCCGCCCGCCGTCCCGCTTAGCCCTGCTCCGGCCGGAGTGGGGAGCGTGGCGCCCCGCGCCGGCCCTGGCAGGCAGAGGCGGGCCGTGCGATCAGTGGCCGAGGTACTCATTTTTGTAGCCGACATAGTTGGCGGCATGCTCACGGATCATGCGCCGGTCGGCGTCGGTGGCACTGCGGTGTTCGCGCGCCGGCACGCCCATATAGACGCTTCCGGCAGGAACCTGCACGCCTTCCGGAACCAGCGTCCCGGCGGCGATGATGCTGCCGGCACCGACCCGGACGCCATTCATGATGATAGCCCCGATGCCAATCAGACAGTCATCCTCAATCGTGCAGCCATGTAGGTTGACGGCATGAGCGACGGTGACCCGGTCGCCCAGCACGACGGCGTGCTTGCCCTTGAAGCCGTGCAGCACGCAGCCGTCCTGAATGTTGGTCTCCTGCCCGATGCGGATTTGGTTCACGTCCCCGCGCACCACGGCGTGAAACCAGATGCTGGAGTTTTCCCCCACCACAACGTCGCCGATCACCTGCGCGCTATCCTCTATGAAGGCCGAGGCGGCGATTTTCGGATGGCGTCCCTGGAAGCTCCTGAGCATGGCTTGCGGCGGCAACGGCTGCACCGATTGGGGACGCCGGTCGCCTCGAACAGATTAGCATGATGACCGCGCCTTCCCCTGAGCTCGCCGCGCTGCGCACGTTTGCCTTGCAGGAGGCGGAGCGGCTGGGCTTTGACCTGGCTGGCGTGGCGCCGGTAGAAGCCTCGCCGCGCCTGGCGATGTTTGCCGACTGGATCGGCTCCGGCCGCGCCGGCACCATGGACTACCTGGCGCGCCGCAACGAGCAGGGGCGCTACCTGCGCGAGGAGGTAACCGCGGCCTGGCCCTGGGCGCGGTCGGTGCTGTGCGCCGCCATGGTGTACAACACGCTGGCCGCGGGTGAAGAGCCGCCGGCCGCGGCCGACCGCGGCTGGATCTCGCGCTACGCCTGGGGCACGGACTACCATCGCGTGCTGGGCGAGCGGCTGGAGGCCTGGCGGGATGCGGTGGCCGCGCAGGCGCCGGCGGAGGCGCAGTTCAAGCTGAGTGTGGACACCGCGCCGCTGGTCGAACGCGAGGCGGCGCGGCAGGCCGGCCTGGGGTGGCAGGCGAAGAACACCTGCCTGATCCATCCCCGGCTCGGCTCCTGGTTTTTCCTGGGCTGCATGGTGACCTCGCTCGATCTGGTGGGCGATCCTGAGCCGCTGCCGGACCGTTGCGGCAGTTGCACCCGGTGCATTGAGGCGTGCCCGACGCAGGCGCTTGAGCCCTATCAGATGGATGCCACCCGCTGCCTGGCGTATCTGAACATCGAGCTGCGCGGCAGCATTCCCGAGCCCTTCCGTGCCGCCCTGGGAAACAACGTTCTGGGTTGCGACATTTGCCAGCAGGTCTGCCCTTGGAACCAGCCGCGTGAAGACGGAGCTGGCGCTCTATTGCGGGCCCCATTAAGCCCGCTGGCGGAGTTTCAACCGCGCCCGGGGCTGCTCGCCCCCCGGCTCGCCGAGTTGGCCGCCATGACCGAGCAGGACTATCAGGAGAAATTCCGCCACTCGGCGGTGAAGCGGGCGAAGTGGCAGGGCCTGCGGCGAAATATTGCGGTCGCCATGGGCAATAGCGGCAACCTGGAATTCATTCCCATACTCAAAGGATGGGAGCGTGATGCCGACCCCGTGATCTCCGAACACGCTCGTTGGGCTTTGAGCCAACTATGCACAAGCTAACCTGCCGACTTCTCGGGGTGGCGGCATTGGCCGGAGCGGTAGCGATGCTGGCGGCCGCCAGTTCACCCGTCGTGATGGAATTCCGCCTCAGCTCCGCCGCCTTCGCCAACAATCAAGCGATCCCGCGCGCCCACGCCTGCGATGGCGACAACACCTCGCCGGCGTTACGTTGGGACGGCGCACCGCCGAGCACGCGTTCACTGGCTCTCATCGTGCACGATCCCGATGCGCCCGCGGGCGACTTCACCCACTGGTTGGTGTACGACCTGCCGGCAACACTGAGCGAACTGCCCAGTGGCAAATACGAGGGTGCGCAGTTTCCGCTGGGCGGCCTGGAGGGGAAAAACAGCTTTGGCAATCTCGGCTATGGCGCCCCGTGTCCACCGGCGGGCCCGCCGCACCACTATGTGTTCACCATCTACGCGCTGAGCGCGCCCAAGCTCGGCCTTGCCCCCGGCGCCAGTCAGGACGATTTGGTAAAGGCGATGCAGGGCAAAATCCTGGCGCAGGCCACGCTGGTCGGCCTCTATCAGCGCTGATTCACAGCGTCACGCCGACAACGTCCAGGCCGCTGGCGCGCGCCGCCAGCGCCAGTTGGCGATCGTGGGTGGCCATGGCAACGTCTTGACCGGTGGCTTCCCGCCAGAGGATGGCGGAGGCGCGGTGCAACGCGTCGAGAGTGCCCAGCGCTACTCGTAATGGCTGGGCGGCACGGTCGAGCACGGAGGGGCTGAGCGGGATCCAGGTCATTACGGTGTAGCGCCACCGTAGCGCCTGGTTGGCGCTGGCGGAGGCTTCATCGTCAAGCTCGCCCAGGAATCGCAGCCGGTCGAGGGTGCGCGCGCACTCGACTCTGACCAGCATGCTGGTAACGGTCTGCTCCAGCGCCGCCGGTAGCGGCAGCGCTCCGGCCTGGCCGAGTACGGCGCGCATGATCACGCTCGCGTCGAGATACAGGTTCACCGCCGGGCTCGGTCTTCCAGCAGCAGTTCGACTACGTCGATTTTCGGTGGCGGCGCCGTGGACGGCGGCACCTGCCAGAAATTGCGGGTGGGGTCAGTAGGCGGAATAATTTCGATGGCCGGAGAGCGTTCCAGCGGGACGAGGCGCGCAATGGGCGTTTCGCGGTCCACCACTACAATGGTCTGCCCGCGCTGGGCGGCGCGCAGGTACTGGCTGAGGTGCGCCTTGAGTTCAGCGATGCGTACGCGCTTCATTCCTTAATTATGATCTGAAGTGGTCATGTGCATCAACCGCGCCCGAACAGCAAAATGCCGGCGTGGACGGGAGACTGGACCACTGACCAGCCGCAGCCGTTTTCGTCTTGCGGCATTGACGGGCGCGGGCCCCTGCCCCTGCTCGGCTGAGACGCTCGCAGCGCGGCGCCCGCACTCGAACGGCTTTGGCGCGCCGGCCCGGGGTCCGGCGAGCCCAAGGGGGCGCGAGCGGCCTTTCGCTTGAGGTCGGGCCGCGCCGCTTCGTTTGCCGGGAGCGGTGAGAGCGCCGGTGGCGCTTTCACCCCCCCGGACTCTCGCAGCCCTTCGCGCCGACTTTACCCGCCGTGCAAACGGCGCGACTCCCGCGAGCTGGAGCGCCTGCAACGCGCGTAATGGGCTAAGATTCCGCATGGACAGATTCGAAGTGCTGGAGCGGTTGGGCGCGGGCGGGATGGGCGAGGTGTTTCGCGCCCGCGACCGCAAGCTCAACCGCTACGTGGCGCTGAAGTATCTCCCCGAGGGCGCCAGCGCGGCCGCCCGCGAGCGTTTTGAGCGCGAGGCGCAGGCGGTGGCCGCGCTCAGCCACCCGAACATCTGCGCGCTGTACGAAACCGGCGAAGATGACGGTCGTCCATTCCTGGTGCTGGAATTGCTCGAGGGCGAGACCTTGCAGGGGCGGCTGGCGCGCGGCCCGCTCACCGGCGATGCCTGGACCGAGGCCGCCCTGGAAATCGCCGAAGCGCTCGAGGCCGCGCACAAACGCGGCATCCTGCACCGCGATCTCAAGCCCGGCAATCTCTGGGTGCTGGTCGGCGGCCACCTCAAAGTGCTGGACTTCGGCTTGGCGCGGCTCACCGACGAAGCCTTGGCGGACGCGGCGACGGTCGCCGGCGACGCCGCGCTGCTCACCTCGCCGGGCGCGGCGGTGGGCACGGCGCCCTACATGGCGCCGGAGCAGGCGCGCGGCGAAGCGCTGGATGCGCGCTCGGATATTTTCAGCTTCGGCGCCGTACTCTATGAAATGGCGACCGGCCGCTCCGCGTTTGCGCGCGGCAGTTCGGCCGAAACCGTCTCCGCCATTCTCACCGGCGAGCCGCCGCTGCTGACGCAGCTTGCACCCGAGCAGGGCCGCATCGTCACCCGCTGTCTGGAGAAGGACGCCGACCTGCGCTACCAATCCGCCGCCGATCTGCGCAGCGAGCTCAAGCGCCTGAAACGCGCTTCGGGATCCAGCGTTTTCGCTTCGGCGGTCGCGGCCGCGCCGCCGGCGCCGCCCCGGTCGGGACCGCCTTGGCGCTGGATCGCGCTCGCCGCGGTGGTGGTCGTCGCCGGCGCCCTTGCCTGGCTGCGCTTCGGAACCCGGCCGACGCCAGCGCCCGGGCTGAGCTTCCGCCGACTCACCTTCAGCGGCGATGTGGCCGATACCGCCATTTCCCCCGATGGCCGCTTCCTGGCCGAAGTTCACATAGACCCCTCTGGGACCTCGCTCCAACTGCTTTCGATCGCCAACGGCAGCGAAGTGCAAATCGTCCCGCCCGGCAACGGCTGCTGCAGCGACCCCACCATCGCGCCCGACGACAGCTCGGTCTACTTTGTCGCCAATCGAGCGCTCGATTCCGTGCCCGTCCTGGGCGGCGCGGTGCGCACCGTCGCCCGCTCGGTCTGTAGCGGCGCCGGCTTTTCGCCCGACGGCAGCCACATCGCCTACATTACCAGGCTCGGCGCGACGCTCACCAACCTGGTGCTCGCCAGACCCGATGGTTCGCAAGCACGCGTCCTTTCCCAGACCGCGCCCGGAAGTGACTATGACGGCCTCTGCTGGACCGACGACGCTAACCCCGACGCGCCCGCATGGTCGCCGGACGGACAGCACATTGCCGTGGCGGTAGGCACCAATACAGGAAACGGCCTGCCTGGCCTTGGCGTTATTTCGACCACCGACGGCAAGAGCGCGCTGCTCGTCCCCGGCGCCTTTGTAGGATTTTCCAACCTCGCCTGGCTGCCCGGCGGGCGCGCACTGGTGGCCACCGCCTCGCCGTCGCTCGGGACGCCGCAAGAGGTCTGGCGTATTGCCTGGCCCGGCGGTAAACGCACCCAGGTCACCAACGACCTGCAGGGGTACGGCGGCGTAACCGCCTCGGCCAAGGGCGCGCTGGCCGTGCTGCACAGTGCTCCGCAGGCGTCGCTGTGGTTGCAACGCTCGCCTGGAGGCCCGTTCACGCCGTTGCCGGGCGGAGGGGCGGACATGGAGGGGCGCTACGGCGTGGCCTGGACGCCGCAGGGCACGTTGCTGGCCACGCGCAGCTATGCGCCCGCCCTGCAGCTTTGGGCTGAACACGCCGATGGCACCGGGGCTCGCGACCTGGCTCTCGGCAACGTTCCCGGCGGCCGCGCGCTCCCGGTCGTCGCAAGCGATGGCAGTGTCTTATTCCTGTGCGACAACGAGACCGCTTTCAGCCTCTGGCGCGCGGACGCTGAGGGCAACACGGCCGTACAACTGACGCCCGCGAATGGCGCTGGGACCGAGATCGGCCTGATAGACGGCGGGCGCGAGGCTACCTATATCTACATAGACAGCAAATCGAATCAGACCCTGTGGGCTGTGCCCATAGCCGGCGGCAAGCCGCATCAAGTCTGGACTCACCAGATCGGTGTCCTTGCGAACGCGGTTTCGCCGGACGGCAACCGGATTTTCGTCATCCCCATAGGCGGCGGCCCGATGCTGCTGCATCTCAACGCCCGCGACCAAGTCACCGCGGCGCCGCTGGCACTAGATGTGAAGGTCGCGATGCCTCCCTACCACTGGACGCCCGACGGCCGCGCCATCACCTACGTGCTCAGCCAGGGATCGGTGGACAATATCTGGGCCTTCCCAGTCGGTCTTGTTGGCGCGGGCCCCAGCGGGGCTTCGCCCCGCGTCCCGCTTACGCGCGCCCGGCCATACGCGCTCACCCATTTCACCAGCCTCACGATCTTCTCGTATGCATTTTCCCGCGATGGCCGCCTCGCGGTCAGCCGCGGCAGCATGAACACCGATGTCGTTCTGGCGACGAGCGTGAACCACTAGGCGGCCGCGCCAGCGCACGCTCGATACCGTTGACGGGCGCGGGCCCCTGCCCCCGCTCGCTGAGACGCTCGCAGCGCCGCGCCCGCACTCGAAGGGCTGTGGAGCGCCGGCCCGGGGCCCGGCGAGCCCAAGCCGGCGCGGGCCGCGCAGCCCTTCGCGGCGACTTTGCCGGCCGTGCAAACGGCGCGACTCCCGCGCTGTGGGCGCGGTTGGAAGGCGGCGCAGATGACGGCCCAGCGCACGCGCGGCTCGGGCGCGAGCCGCGCCTCAGCCGCCCTGCGGCGTCTCGCCCCGGGGGGCGTGGCAGGTGCGAAGACAATGCGAAGGATGATTTTTCATTTGTCCAGTTTTCGTCGGCAACTGATTGATTCGGCTGAAAAACAGGCTGGACAGGGGTGATGGCGACGTTCGATTCATTTTCGTGGTGGCGGTTGCCGAAAGCGAAAGGGGCGGCACGGGCGCAGCGGCGCTCGTGCCGCAAGGTCAATATTCTGTTGTCAACCGAACGTCGTGCCTGCCGCCCCTGGGGGCGGCTCCGAACTTTAGTTGGATGCAGCCCAGAGTTGAAGGTATGGCTGACGCAGTGCAGATTGCTGATGGCGCCGAGGGCGACGTGGATGCGGTTGGGGGCGGGGGCGCGACGTGGCGGCCGAGTTGGGTGTCGCGGGCCTCGACGACCTCGCCGATGCCGCCGCGGCCGAGCAGCCCGATGACCTCGTACTGCGCGATGCGGGTGGGGCCGGTGCCGGGGGTGCCCATAGGGGCATGATGCCCGAGGGCGGCTTGACTCGGAGCCGACAGCGCCGCGCCGAGCTGAGCCAGCGATTGATGGGCGCGGGCCCCTGCCCTGCTCGGCTGAGACGCTCGCAGCGCCGCGCCCGCACTCGAGGGGCTGTGGAGCGCCGGCCCGGGGCCCGGTGAGCCCAAGGGGGCGCGAGCGGCCTTTGGCTGGAGGTCGGGCCGCGCCGCTTCGTTAACCGGGAGCGGTGAAAGCGCCAGTGGCGCTTTCACCGCATTGGAATTCCGCGGCCCTTCGCGCCGGTTTTGCC
>JBOGKJ010000377.1:0-5383 GCA_050745565.1 Terriglobales bacterium
CGCCGCCGTCGCGGTCGGGATCGGCGGCGCCGGCCGCGGCTTCACTCTCGGCGCCCGGGGCGGGCGCCTGCCGGCGCGCCTCTCCGGTCGCGGCGCGCACCGCCGCACTGGCATCCGGCTCCCAGGCGGGTTCGGGTTCGCTCGCCGGCGCCGGGGGGGGCGCGGCGTTGCGGTATTTGGCCAGCGACTCGCCCGGCAGGACTAAAGCTGCCACTGCTGCCGCTGGCCCCGCCACCGCGGCCGCGGGCGCCGCCTCGGGCTGGGGCCGCCGCGGAGCCGGGGCGGGCTCGGAGCTTGTCGCCGTGGGCGCCGGGCGCGGGCCGCCGACGGCCGCGGCCGGTTCGGGGGCAGATTCGGCCGCCGCGGCCGCTGGCGGCCGCGGGGCTTCAGTCCACGTCTCCACGGGCGCTGGTGGCGCGCCGCGCCGGTATTTCGCCAGTGATTCGCCGGGCAAGGTCAGCGCGGCCGCGGCATACACCGGTTGCGCCCCGGCTGCCGGCTGCGGCGCGGCCGCTCTTCCCGGGCCGCTCTCCGGCTGCTCCCACCCCGAGGCGCCAGCGCCTTGGGGGCCCCGAGGGTCGGGCCGCGGCCGGAATTCGCTTGACGGCACCGCGCGCCCGCTCGGCTCCGGGCGCGTGCCAGTGGCCTCATTCGGCGCCTGCCCGGCGGCTTCGGCGGGGTGCTCCCCCGGCCGGGCAAATTTTTTGTCCGGAATGCCGGTCCCGCCGCGCCGGCCGCGGTGCCGCCGGCGGCCCCGGCGAAAGCCCTCACCCTCGCCCTCACCAGTACCGGGGGGCGGGCCGGCCAACTCCAGCCCCGGCGCTGCTGGCTCGTCCGTCTCGGCGGCGTCGGCTGCGGCCTCGGCGGCGGCCCGCGCGGGTTCGGCCGGCGCCGACGGCTGGGTGAGTTTCTCGACGGCGTTTTCGGCCTCGCTCACCACGCGGTCGAATTCCTCGCTGTCCTCGAGAAAATCCGACACGTACAGGAAGGCGTCCCGTTCGAGCCCGACATCCACGAACGCCGACTGCATGCCGGGCAGCACGCGCGTCACCCGGCCCTTGTAGATTGCCCCGGCCAGGGAATATTCCTTCTCACGTTCGAAATAGAGTTCGGCGACTTCGCCGTCCTCCAGCAAGGCCAGCCGCGTCTCGTGCGGCGTGGACGACACATACAATTCTTTGTTCATGTTTTCTCCAGCCCGCGTGGCGGGCTTCAAGGCCGGTGCTGCGGCGGCGCGGTGCGCGCCCGGGCCGCCGCGACGGCGGCGTTCCCGGCAGCCGGCTAGTTCACGAAGCGGGCCATTCGAATGTTCATCACCAGGCCCAGCGCCGCGAACACAAACAACAACGACGAACCTCCTGAACTCATCAGCGGCAGCGGGATGCCGGTCACCGGCATCAGGCCCACTGCCATGCCCACGTTGACCAGGACGTGAAAGGCCAGAACCGCCACCACGCCCATCACCACCAGCCCGGCGCTGCGGTCGGGCGCCAATTCGGCGTTGTGGATCAGCCGCATCAGCAGCAGCAGATACAGCCCCAACACCACCATTGCGCCCGCAAATCCGTGCTCTTCGGAAAAGGCGGCAAAAATGAAATCGGTATGCGGAACGGGCAGAAACTCGCCCCGCGTCTGTGAGCCATGCGCACTGCCCTGGCCCCAAAGCCCGCCCGCGCCCACCGCGATCTTGGACTGCAGCACTTGATAGCCACTGCCCAGCGGATCGGCCTGCGGTTGCAGGAAGGACTCCAGCCGCCCGCGCTGATACGGATGCATCCCGTGCCAGGCCAGCGGCAACATCAACAGGCAGCCCAGCGCCAGCAGCCCAAACTGCCGCCAGCGCATGCCGCCCAGCAACAAACCCACGGCCGCGATCGGCAAATAGGTGAGCGCCGTGCCCAAATCCGGCTCCAGCAGGACCAAACCCGCCGGCAACCCGACCAGCGCCCCCACCCGGACCACATCCATCCAGCTCCAGGCCAGGCGCGCTTGCCCACAATACCGCGCAACCACCACAATTATAACGAGCTTCACGAATTCCGACACCTGCAAATGGCTGCCCGCCACCGGAATCCAGCGCCGCGAGTGGAAGATGGCCTGGCCCAGCACCAGCACCAGCCCCAGCGCCACGACCGAGATAATGTATATCCAGGCGCTGGACTCGAGTATCAGCTTGTAATCGAGCTGGCTCAGCAACAGCAGCAGAATCACCCCGGCGATCAGGAAATACACCTGTTTTACCCAAACCGAGGCGAACTTGGTCATCACCGTGGCGGAATGGATTTCGGCGATGCCCAGCAGGGCGATGGTCAATACCAGGCCCACCAGCAGCCAGTCAAAGTCGCGCAGCCGCATTATTTCCTTGGCGCGGGCCCCAGCCCGGCTGCGCTGCGCGCCTCGCTCCCGCCCTGCCGCGTCAGGGTGCGGGCGCCTGCTCCACCTGCCGCCAGAGCCGGCGAAAGCGCGGGGGATAGTGCGGAACGCTGAAGTGCTTGCGTTTTTTCCTCCTGGTAGTAGGTCTCGATCACGCGGGCCGCAATCCGGCCGGCGTAGCTGCCCTCGGCGCCGCGCTGGTACAGCACGCAGACGGCAATGTGGGGGTCCAGGACCGGCGAGATACCGACAAACCATGCATTGTCGATGTACTGGCGCCGGGTCGCGCCCCCAAGCTGGTGAAAATGCTGCAGCGAGATGGTCTGCGCCGTACCCGTCTTGCCGCCAAAATCAACCCCCTGCAACTGGGCGCTGGCCGCCGTTCCGCCAGGCTCGACCACGCCCCTCATCCCGGCCGTGATCGTCGCCACCGTAACCGGTGTGAGTGGAAAATTGAAGCCCGCATTGTTCACGGCACCGGCCAGCAGGTGCGGACGCGGGAAATGGCCGCCACTGGCGATGCCGCCCGCCAGCCGGGCCAACTGAATCGGGGTCACCGTCAGCGCACCCTGGCCGATGGCCACAGGAATGGTTTCGCCGGCATACCAGGGCTGGTGAAAATGGGCTTCCTTCCAGGCGGGTGTCGGCACCAGGCCGACGGCCTCCTGCGGCAGATCAATGCCGGTACGCTGGCCGAGCCCGAGCGCCAGGGCGTACTTGTCGAGCGTGGCGATGCCCAACTGCGCGCCCAGGGTGTAAAAGTACACGTCGCAAGAGTGGGTGATGGCCGCCTGGACCCCAATCTCGCCGTGGCCGGCGTGGGTGGAGGCGTATATCCAGCAGTGAAACAGGTGCCCGTGGTAGTCGAACAGGCCGGTGCAGTCCACGCGCTTGGTTTCGGCGATGTTTTCCTGCAACCCGGCCACCGCCGTCACCAGCTTGAAGACCGAGCCCGGCGCCAACTGCGCCTGAATCGCCTTGTTCAGCAGCGGGTGGCCGGGGTCGCTGGACCATTGCTGCCACTGTTTGGCGGTGAGCCCGGCAACGAACAGGTTGGGATCGAAGGTCGGGCGGCTCACCATGGCCAGCACCGCCCCGGTGCGCGGATCCAGCGCCACCACGGCGCCGGGCCGGTCGCCCAGCGCCGTCTCGGCGGACATTTGGATGTTCTCGTCGAGCGTCAGGTGCAGGTCCTGGCCGGCGACCGGCGGCCGGTCGCTGAGCGTACCCACGACGCGTCCGCGGCTGTCCACCATCACCCGGCGTTCGCCGTCGCGGCCCATCAACTGGCGGTTGTAGTACGCCTCCAGCCCCGACTTGCCCACCAGCGACCCCGGCCGCAAGGCCCCGCTCGCCAGTTGCGCCGCCGTAGGCTCGCCCACGTAGCCGATCAGGTTGGCCGCAAACCCGTTCTTGGGATAGAGCCGTCGGCTCACCATCAGCGTTTCCAGTTCGGGATACTGATCCCGGTGCGCCGCCAGAAACGACTCGTCCATCACCGTGATATCGGCCTTCAACGGAATCGGCTGGTAGATGGGCGCCGCTTGATAATGCTGCACCTGCGCCTGCAATTGTTGCAGCGGCACCTGCAGCCCGGTCGCAATCGCGGCCAAGTCGCCGCGCCAGTTGCCGGCGCCGTCGCGCAGCAGGTAGACGGTGAAGGACGGGTAGTTGTCCACCAGCAGCCGGCCGCGGCGGTCATAAATTCTACCGCGCGGCGCCGGGATGGGCTCGCTGCGGATGCGATTCTGCTGGGCCAGCAGCGCATAGCGGGCGTAATGCAGGATCTGCAACTGCCACAAGCCCCAGGCCAGGCCGAGGAAGCTGAGGATTATGGCATACTCCACCAACTTCATCCGGCTTGCCGGCAGCTTGTCTTTGCGGTCTACAATTTGCATCGCCCGCTCGCGCTACATCCACCGCCGGAAACGGTCCATTGCCCGGAACAAGATGATCGCCAACACGCCGTTGGCGGCCGCCGCCAGCGCCACCGCCAGCCCTTGCCACGGCACCGGCGTGCCCAGCAGGAAACGCTCAAAGCCGTAGATCAGGCCCCGGTTCAGCTCGAAGAAAACGAAAATCACTGCCCAGCGCACGCCGGCATGCTCGGCGTCCATTTTGTTCCCGGCAGTTGCGGCAAGATACCCGATCAGCGTTTTGGCGATGCCATTTACCCCCAGCGCCAGATGCGACAGGCTGTCTTCGGCCAACCCCAGCGCGGCGCCGACCGCCGCACTGCTGCCCGGTTGCCGCGTCGTGATGGCCCAGTAGACCACCACGAGCAATGGTAGATCCAGGTAGATGGCGGCCCCGACTACGGTGGGCAAATAGGCCTGCAGCACGATGGCGACAGCCGCCACCAGCGGAAAAAAGAGCGGAGGGAAGCGGTAGACCGCGGCTTCCGCGCGCGAAGTGCTGAAAAGCTGGGGCATCGGGCGGCGAACACGCGGGGCGAGCCGCGCCTGAATGCATTATAAAAGCAATTGGCGATTAGCAATTAGCAATTAGCAATTAGCCACAAGCCGGGCGCGGAATTCCCGCGGCCGGTCGCGGGAGCGGCGCCGTTTGCACGGCGGGCAAAGTCGGCGCGAAGGGCCGCGAAAGTCCGGAGGGGTGAAAGCGAATCAACGTAGGTGTGGCAAAACCAGCCGCCTTCCGACCGGCGCCACCTCCCGTGGAGCGGGTCGCTGACCCGCGCGCCGGCCGCCGGCAAGCGCCAGTTCGGGCGACCACAGCAACCGTGATTCTGCCGTAGCGAGAGGCTGCTCGCGCCCCCTTGGGCTCGCCGGGCCCGGGCCGGCGCCGCCCTTCGAGTGCGGGCACGGCGCTGCGAGCGTCTCAGCGAGCCGGGCAGGGGCCCGCGCCCGTCAGTCGACCAACAAAACTGTTTTTTAAGGCAATTTCCCGATACGCAGGCCCGAGTTCCTGGAGCACAATGACTTCAGGTTCAGGAGCTCGCGCGAAATTGCCACTTCGTCGCCCTCTATTGCTGCCAGCGGCAGCGTTGTGC
>JBOGKJ010000378.1:0-2646 GCA_050745565.1 Terriglobales bacterium
GCGCTGATGTGGGGCGGGTCGCCGACCCGCTAGCCGGCCGCCGGCCGGCCAGCCCCTCCCGCTTGGCTTGGATTCAGCATCCCTGTTTCTGCTATTCGCGGGAGTCGCACCGTTTGCACCGCGGGCAAAATCGGCGTGAAGGGTCGCGGAATTCCAACGGGGTGAAAGCGCCAGCGGCGCTTTCACCGCTCCCGATAAACGAAGCGGTGCGGCCCGACCTCGAGCGAAAGGCCGCTCGCGGCGGCGTGGCCTCACCGGGCTCCGGGCCGGCGCGAGCCCAAGCGGGATGCCCGGCGTAGCCGGGCAGGGGCCCGCGCCCGTCAATGTAGCGAGCGTCTCAGCGAGCAGGGGCCCGCGCCCGCCAATCGCTGCGCGCTTGCCGGCGTTATACTGACCAAAGCATGTCTGAGCACGACCAACAGCACGAATCGGGCTTAAAAGTGACCGACCGCCGCCATTTCACCGAGTCCGGCGAGCGCCGCCGGGAGGTGGAAGCGGTCGAGTTTGAGGAGCGGGCGCAGGCCGCCGCCGCGCCCCCACTGCCAGCCCCACCGGCGGCCAAGCCCGGCCTCGCCCCGGCGCCCAACAAGACGCCGCCTCCTGCGCCGCCCGAGCGGCTGGCGGCGAGGGAGATCAGCTTTGGCGGCCTGCTGCAGGATCTCTATGCCACCGCCATGCTGCAGTTGGGCGCCGAACTCCAGCCCGGCCAGCCGCCGCAACTCGACCTGGAAGGTGCGCGCGAAACCGTTGACCTGCTGGGCATGCTGCAGCAAAAAACTCACGGCAACCTCGACCAGAAAGAGGAGCGGCTGCTGTCCACCATCCTCTATGAACTGCGGATGGCCTATACCGAAGTGCACCGCGCCGCGACCGCGCGGGTGCAGCCGGCGGCCGCAATGCCGCCGCCCATTCCCCATCGCCGCCGCTAGTGTACTGCGTCGGAAATGGCGAACGCCATCGGGCGGGCCCGGACGCGGCCTTTCCCCAAGAGAAGTCGTACGCTCGTGCGCGGCGATCGGGTCATTACCTCTCGCGGAAGTCGCGCCGTTTGCACGGCGGGCAAAGTCGGCGCGAAGGGCTGCGAAAGTCCGGAGGGGTGAACGTGCCAGTGGCGCTTTCACCGCTCCCGGCAAACGAAGCGGCGCGGCCCCCCCAACGATGCCGCTCGCGCCGGCTTGGGCTCGCCGGGCCCCGGGCCGGCGCTCCACAGCCCTTCGAGTGCGGGCACGGCGCTGCGAGCGTCTCAGCCGAGCAGGGGCAGGGGCCCGCGCCCGTCAAATGACGCACTACTCTAACCCCGCCGCCGGAGGCGCATGCAGGGCTTGATCACGGTGCTGGGATCGGGCACCTCGACCGGGGTGCCAACGCTCGGTTGCGGTTGCGCCGTGTGCCACTCTCCCGACCCGCGCGACCAGCGCCTGCGGCCCAGCCTGTGGCTGCACTACGGCGGGCACGATGTCGTCATCGACACCACCCCCGATTTCCGCACCCAGGCCCTGCGCGCCGGCATACCGGCGCTCGATGCGTTGCTGTTCACCCACAGCCACGCCGACCACATCATGGGGCTCGACGACATCCGGCCCTTCAACTTCGGCCGCCCCGAGCCGCTGCCGGTCTACGGCAATGCCGCCACCATCACCGATCTGCGCCGCGTGTTCCGCTACGTGTTCGAGCCGGCCAGCCAAGCCGGCACCTCGCTCCCGCGCATCGCCACGCATGTGATCTCCGGGGCGGTGGAGCTGTTCGGCGTGGGGTTTGAGCCGGTGCGGGCGCTGCACGGCACGCTCGAGGTGTTGGGCTACCGTTTTGGCAGTTGCGCCTATGTCACCGATTTCAGCGAGATTCCCGCGACCGGCCTGGAGCAGTTGCGCGGGCTCGACGTGCTCATTCTGGATGCGCTGCGCCGGCGCCCCCATCCCACCCACTCGAACCTCGAAAACTCGCTCCGCCTGGTTGGGCAGCTCGCCCCACGCCGGGCCTGGTTCACTCACATCGCGCACGAGTTGAGCCATGCCGCCACCGAAGCCACGCTGCCCGCCGGCGTGCACCTGGCCTGGGACGGCCTCGAGGTCGAGGCCGACTTCTAGCCATGCACGTGCTCGCCTCACTCGACGCCTTCCAGGCCGCCGCCGCCGGGCGCGAGTCCGTGGTGACGGTCGGCAATTTCGACGGCGTCCACCGCGCCCATCAGCAGCTCCTGGAGGCCGTCTGCCGCGAGGCCCGCGCGGGCGGACGGCTGGCGGTGGCGGTGAGCTTCGAGCCGCACCCCAGCCGCATTCTGCGCCCCCAGCAGGCGCCGCCGCTGATCACGCCGCGCGCCCAGCGCCTGCGCTGGATCGAGGCCGCCGCCGCCGCCGCGGGCGGCCTGGACGCGCTGGTGCTGCTGCCGTTCAGCCGCGATCTCTCGCTGCTGAGCCCGCTCGAGTTCGCCGAGCAGGTACTGGTGCGCGGACTGCGCGCGCGGGCGCTGCATGAGGGCGCCAACTTTCGCTTTGGCCGCGGTCATGCCGGCGACATGGCGCTGCTGGCCCAGCTCGGCGAAGAGTTTCACTTTGCCGTGCATTGTCACCCGGAGCTGCGCCTGCGCGGCGCGCCCGTGTCCAGCTCGCGCGTGCGAGCCCTGTTGGCCGCGGGCGCGGTGGGTCC
>JBOGKJ010000379.1:0-6097 GCA_050745565.1 Terriglobales bacterium
CCCCCGCTCCCGGCAAACGAAGCGGCGCGGCACCCCCTCCAGGGCCGAATCAACGTAGGTGTGGCACCGGCGCCCGTCAATGTCCCGGACGAGCCCCACTGGGGCTCGTCCCCTGACCGGCGCGCGAGCCGCTGGCCCGCGCTGGGGTTCAGCTTGGGAAACGCGGCCTAATCGTGGCCTAATCGGCAAGGTCGGCCCAGCGCTGGCGCAGCTTATCCCACAGCGACGGGCGATGCTGCTGGCGGGCCACCAGGCGATGGGCATAATAGCAGGCGCCAACCAGGCATGCCCACTCGGGCTGAATCAGCGCGGTCGGCAGCCCGGCGATGGGTTCAGGCGTCACGATGCGGACCGGCAGCCCGCTGCTGCGGGAAAGCAAGTCCAGCAGCCCCGGCAGGCGGCCGCCGCCTCCCACTACAACCACGCCCGCGCCGAGGCCACCCCGACGCTCCAACTCGCGCTGAATCAGTCCGACCAACTCCTGGGCCCTAGGCTCGATGCACTCCCCAAGGCGCGCCTGCGGGAGCAGGCGCGGTTCGTCGCCACCCTGGTTGGGCACTTCGATGGCGGTGGCGCTATCCCAGGTTTCCGCCACGGCGCCAAAGGCGTGCTTGATGCGTTCGGCTTCGTTGAGCGGCGTGTTCAGGCCGACGGCAATGTCGCTGGTGAAATGATCGCCACCCACTGGCACCACACTGGCCTGCATCAGGCTGCCTTGCTGGTAAACCACCATGCCGGTGGAACCGGCGCCCATGTCCACGAGCGCGACGCCGGCCTGGCGCTGCTCGGCGGCGAGGCAGGCCTCGGCAGCCGCCAGCGGCGCAAAGATCAGCTCCTCGACTTCGAGGCCGGCCTGGTTGGCGGCGATGACGAGGTTGTCTTTGATGGCGGCGCTGGCGGTGATGGCATAGATTTTGGCCTCCAGGCGCGAGGCCAGCATACCCACCGGTTCGTGAATGCCGCCCTGGTGGTCGAGCACGAATTCCTGCGGGACGACGTGCAGGGTCTGGCGGTCGGCGGGGAGGTGGATGCCGCGGGCGAGGTCCAGGACGCGGCGCGCGTCCTCGCGGCTGACCTCGCGGCTGCGGGAGGTGAGCGCGAGGCCGGCCTGGCTGCTGATGCCGCGCACGTGGGCGCCGGTCAGGCTCACATACACGCGTTCCAGCGGCAGCCCGGTCTGGCGCTCCAGTTCCGCCACCGCCTGGCGCAGCCCGGCCGAGGCTTCCCCCAACGCCACCACCGCGCCCTTGCGCATCCCCTGCGAGGGCTGCTCGACGTGGCCGGCATAGTGCATCTGCCCGTCCAGGAGGCGCACCTGCAGCAGGCGGATGCGCGCCGTGCCGAGATCGAGCAGGCCCAGCGTGGGCGCCGCGGCGGGCCTACCCACGGCGCCCCTGAGAAGCGGTATGTCCCGCCTTGCCGGGCCGGCGCGCGGGCGCCCGCGCCGCCGGCGGCGGCGGGACGTCGCCGGGGTCCACGATCGCCTGGCCGTCAAAGCGGAGGTCCACGCCGGCCAAGTGGGGGTATTTTTGCCGCCAGGCGGCGATCTGGGAACTGAACAGCGCGTAGCGCGCGGCGAAGTTGGCGTCGCCGAACTGTACCGGCACCGAACTGCCGCCGTCGAGCGCGATCACGGCTCGGAGGTTGCCGGGCGTGCCGACATTGATTTCGGAGATGGATTCGCCGGCGGGAGAGGCGGCAGCGAGAGCCTGCGCCAGGACGGCGAACTGCTGCATCTGGGGGCGGCGCGCGGCGAGCCAGCGCCGGGCGTCGGGGTCGCGAGCGGAAGCGCCGGCGAGACCATCCAGCACAGGGAAATCGTAGTGGCCGCTAGCCTCGTGCGGCAGGATCACGCCGGTGGCATCCACCAGGGCGAGCGCGGCGCCGGAGCGCACAAACGCGACCGGCACCCGTTCCTCGATCTGGATCTGCAGCCGCGCCGGCCACAGCCGTAGTACGGCGGCATGCGCCACCCAGGGGACGGCGGCGACGGCGCGCTGACGCACGGCCAGCGGGATGAAGAACACGTTGCGGCCCAGATCGCTGGCGAAGACCGTCCGGATGGCGGCTTGCTCATGCTGGTGGGCACCGCGGATCTCGATCTGCTGCGAGCCGGCGAGGACGAACCAGGGGCTGTCAAATGCCAGCCGGTAGGCGGCCCACGCCGCGGCGAGCACCACGGCGGCCATGGCCAGCGCCCGGCGCCGGCGCACGGTCCAGGCCCAGAACGCGCCGCCGCGCTGCCGCTGTACGCGCACCGGTCGGGCGCGGCGCCGGTAGCCGGGTTCAGCGGCGGGCTCGTCAGCCGCCGGCTGCGCTTCCAGTTCGTCGTCGCGGTTCATACCTGCACGGCGGCGGCCGACAACGCCTCCAGCAGCGGCGAGGCGAAGCTGGAAACATTGCCGGCGCCCTGGGTGAGCACAATGTCGCCGGGCCGGGCGGCGGCGGCCAGGGCGGCCATGGCACTCGCGGCGTCGGGGGCGTACTCGACGCGGGCGCCGCCGGTGCGGGCCGCGGCGGCGAGCGCGACGGAGCTGATGCCGGCGATCGGATCCTCGCCGGCCGCGTAAATGTCGAGCAGCCAGGTGTGGTCGGCCAGGCGCAGCACGTCGGCCAACTCGCGCCAGAGGTGCTGCGTGCGGGTGTAGCGATGCGGCTGGAACAGCATCAGCACCCGGCCCGCCGGCGACTGTTCGGCCGCCACGGCGCGCGCCGCCGCCAGCGTGGCCGCCAATTCGGTGGGATGGTGCCCATAGTCGTCAACCACGGTGACGCCGCCGGCCGCGCCCCGCACCTGGAAGCGGCGGTCCACACCGCTGAACTCGGCGAGCGCCTGGCGGACGGTCTCCATCGGCGCGCCCAGCAACAGGCCGACGGCGGCCGCGGCGGCGGCATCGAGCAGGTTGTGCAGGCCGGGCCGCTGCAGCCGCATCTCGCCCAGTTCCACCGCCTCGCCGCCGAGCCCAAGCCCATGCGCCGCCGCCGCCTCCGCCCGCAGCCGGCAGCTCGAACTCAGGCCCTGCAGCCGGGGCTCGAGCAGGCGCAGGTCGCAATCGGGGTTGAAGCCGTAGGTGAGCGCGCGCCGGCGCAAACGGGGCAGGATGGCGCGGGTGACGGCGTCATCGCCGCCCACCAGGACGGTGCCATAGAAGGGGACGCGGTTGGCGAAGCGGACAAAGGCGTCCTGAATGTCGTCGAGGTCGCGGTAGCAGTCCAGGTGTTCCCGGTCCAGATTGGTGATCACCGCGACGATGGGCGAGAGCTGCAGAAACGAGCGGTCGCTCTCATCCGCCTCCGCCACCATGTACTGCGAGCGGCCCAGGCGCGCGTTGGAACCGATGGCGTTCAGCCGCCCGCCCACAATGACGGTGGGGTCGAGCCCGGCGGCCGCCAGTACCACGGCGATCATCGAGGTGGTGGTGGTTTTGCCATGCATGCCGGCGACCGCGACGCCGAACTTGAGCCGCATGATTTCGGCCAGCATCTCCGCCCGCGGGATCACCGGCAACAGCCGGGCGCGGGCCGCGGCCACTTCCGGGTTGGCGGCCCCCACCGCACTCGATACCACCACCACTTCGGCGTCGCCCAGGTTCCCGGCGGCGTGGCCAAAGTGAATGCGGGCACCCATCGTGGCCAGCCGTTCGGTCACCGGCGAGGGCCGTAGATCGGAGCCCGAAACGGGCCAGCCCTGCACCAGCAGCACCTCGGCAATGCCGCTCATGCCAATGCCCCCAATCCCGACAAAATGCACCCGGAACACGCGCGACAGCATGCTGATGTTCATAGTACAGTTGCTAGTTGTTAGTTGCTAGTCGCTAGTTATGGTAATCCCGCGCCCGGCGATCGTTTTTGACCGCGACGGCACTCTCAATGAGGAGGTGGGCTACGCCGGAGGGCCCGACCGATTTCACATTTTCTCCTATGCCGCCGAGGCCGTGCGGCGCGTCAACGCGGCCGGATGGGCGGCGGTGTTGGTGACCAACCAGGCCGGCGTGGCGAAGGGTTTGTACGACGAGGCGGCCGTGGATGGGCTGCACCGGCTGCTGGCGGCGCATCTGGCCGCGGGCGGGGCGCGCCTCGACGGCATCTATTACTGCCCGCATCACCCCAACGGCACGGTCGCCGGCTACGGTATGGTCTGTGAGTGCCGCAAACCGGCGCCGGGGATGCTGCGGCGGGCGGCCGCCGAACTCGCGCTCGACCTGGGCGCGAGTTGGGTGGTCGGCGACCGGCGCCTCGACGTCGGGCTGGCGCAGGCGGTGGGGGCGCGCGCGGTGCTGGTCCGCACCGGGTACGGCGAGCAGGAACTGGTAGGCGAACCCATCGAACCGCCGCCCGACCACATCGCCACCGACGCGCTTGCGGCGGTGGAGTGGATTTTCCGGCAGCCGCCGGTGCCGCCGAAAGGCCGGCCATGAAGGCTTCCCCCGCGCCCCTGGCCGCGCTGCGGCCGCTGCTGGCGCGCTTTACCGGGCTGCGCATCGCAGTCTGGGGCGACCTGGTGGCCGATGAGTTCATCAGCGGCGAGATTGCCCGGGTGTCGCGCGAAGCTCCGGTACTGATCCTCAAACACACCAGGCGCCAGGTGGCGCTCGGCGGTGGCGCCAATGCCGCGGCCAACCTGGCGGCGCTCGGCATCGCGGTGGAGGTGGTCGGCGCCGCCGGCGACGATGAACCGGGCGAGCGGGTGCGCGAGCAGTTGGCCGCGGCCGGCATCGGTCTGCGCGGGTGGGTGCGGGTGCCGGGCCGGCCCACGCCCACCAAGACCCGCATCCTCGCCCATCATGCCCACACCCTGCCGCAACAGGTGGTGCGCGTGGATCGGGAACCCGAGCCGCTCGGCCGCCGCTGGCAAGCCCGCCTCGCCGCGCTGGCGGCCCAGGCCGCGCGCCGCTGCCAGGCGGTGCTGATTTCCGACTACGGCTACGGCGCCGCCACCCCCGCGGGCGCGGCCCGGCTGCGCCACCAATACCCGCGCGCCATCATCGCCGTGGATGCTCGCTACCAGATCGCCGGCTACCGCGGCCTGACTGCGGCCACGCCCAACGAGGCCGAACTCGAAGCCGCCCTCGGCCGCCCCGCGCGCACGCCGGCCGAACTCGACCGCGCCGGCCGCGGCCTGCGCCGCCGCCTGGCTTGCGACCACCTGCTGATCACCCGCGGCCGCGACGGCATGGCGCTAATCGAGGCCGGGCGGCCGTTGCGGATGCTGCCGGTGCACGGCAGCCGGCAGGCGCTCGATGTCACCGGCGCCGGCGACACCGTCATCGCTGTCTTTACCGCCGCGCTCGCCGCCGGCGCCAGCGGCGAGCAGGCCGCAACCCTGGCCAATGTTGCCGCCGGGCTGGTGGTCATGAAGCCGGGCACGGCCACCGTCAGCGCCGGCGAGCTGGAGGCGGCGCTGGGTTAATGGCGCCGTTGCGCGACAAAATCCTCACCCGCGCCGCGCTGCTCGAAGCCGCCGCGGGTTGGCGCGCCGCCGGCGGCCGGCTGGTGCTGGCCAACGGCTGCTTCGACATCCTGCATGTCGGCCACGCCCGCTATTTGGAAGCCGCCCGCGCTCTCGGCACCCACCTGATCGTGGCCGTCAATTCCGATCGCAGCACACAGGCGCTCAAGGGACCCGGCCGGCCGGTGCTGCCTGAGCAGGCCCGGGCCGAGCTGGTGGCCGGCCTGCGCGCGGTGACGGCCGTGACCATCTTCGACGAGCTGTCGGTCGAGCCGCTGCTCCGCGCGCTGCGCCCGCACGTGCACGCCAAGGGAACCGATTACACGGCCGCATCGGTGCCGGAGGCGGCGGTGGCGCGCGAACTCGGCATCGAGGTGGCGATTGTCGGCGATGCCAAAGCCCACTCCACCGCCGCCCTGCTGGAACGGCTGCGGAGCTAGGCGGCTGCGCGGGAGGAGCCACGCAGCCGCCAGCAGAGCAGGTGTGGCAAAACGAGCCGCCTTCCGACCGGCGCCACGCGGCAGTTCGGGTGACTACAGCAACCGTGCTTCTGCCGTGAGCCGCTCGCGGGAGTCGCGCCGTTTGCACCGCGAGCAAAATCGGCGTGTAGGGCCGCGGAATTCCAACGCGGTGAAAGCGCCAGTGGCG
>JBOGKJ010000380.1:0-7166 GCA_050745565.1 Terriglobales bacterium
GATGTGGGAGGAGCGCAGGCACCGTAGGTTGCGCCCGGGCCGCCCAGGCGAGTGCGGACGGCCTGCAGCACAGCCGCCCGTCTCAGGACGCCCTCCCGATGCTCCCACCCCAAGGCGCAAGCGCCTGGGGGGATTCGCTGCGCGGCAACGCGCGCCCGCTCTGCTCGGTGAACGCGCCACCGGCGCCTTCACCCATCCACGTTGCCTCGTCCGGCGTGGGCTCGGCTGAGACGCACGCGCCGCCGCGCGTCCGGCAAACGCGAGCAGCAGCCGGGCACGGCCGGCGGCCGCTGCGGCACGGCCGCTGTTCTCGGGACGCCCTCCCTCGGCCAGCCCAAGGCGCAAGCGCCTTGGGGGCCCCGGGGGTCGGGCTGCGGCCGGAATGTGCTTGGCGGCAACCTGCGCCCGCTCTGCTTGGTGACCGCGCCACCGGCGCTTTCACCCATCCAATTTGCCTCGTAGGGAACTGGGATGGCAGGGGCTCAGCGCGCGCTCCCGGCCTAGCCCAGGTCGGCCAGCAACTGGCGGGCATCGCTGAGGGTGGGCTGAGTGGGCTCGGGCGGCACGGTGAGGTAGGATTCGAGGAGCTGTTTGGCCCAGTTGAAGTCCTGGCCGGTCGCTTTTAGCGCCTGCGCGGCCAGGTAAGCGCCCAGGCGGCTGTCCGGGTGCAGGCTGGCGGCGGCAGCGAGCACCTGGCGCGCTTCCGGCAGCGTCTTGAGGCGCACGAGGTTGGCGGCGAGGTAGGCAGCGTAGAGCGCCGATTGATGATTGAGCTCCCAGGCGCGGGCCAGATACGGCGCCGCGGTGCCGTACTCAGCGCGCTCGTAGAGCGCCTTGCCCAGCGCAAAGCTGCCGCGTGGATCCTGGGGAAACTCGGTCGCCGCGGCGCGGTACTCGGTCAGCGCCTGTTCGGGTTTTTTCATGGCGCGGTAGATGCTGGCGCGCGCCAGGTGTCCATCCACCGGATCGGTCTGGGCCAGTTTTCCGGCGTGCTGGAGGGCGTCATTCGTGCTGCCGCCCACCGACGCTGGCAGGCTCAAGTCGAGCTCGATCCATCCCCACTGCACATCGCCCAAGTGAGGATTGAGGGCGGTGGCGGTTTCCAATTGCTTACGCAGCTTGTGCAGCTCCAACAGCGCCCGCCACTGCGGAATCTTCTTGGCGTGGTCGGCGAGCGCCTCGAACAGGTAGAGATGGCAGGCGGCGCAATTGGCATCGAGGGCCACGGACTTTTCGGCCTCGGCGCGGGCCAGCTTGGACTCGCCAAACAGCACCAGCACGTGGGCGTAGTAGGCGAGCAACTCGGGGTTGTGCTGGTTGGCCGCCTGCGCGCTGGCCGAGGCGAGGAACTGGCGCGCTTCCTTGAGCCGCCCCCACTCAACCAGATCGGCGGCCTTTTGCACCAGCGGATCGGAATTCGGCGTGGAGGCGCGCACCGGCGCCCACAATAACCCCAGGCAGAGAACCAAAGCTCCGCAGCGCATGCCTTATCTATTCTACTCATGTTGCGTCTCGCGCAGCGGCCGGGAACCCGGGACTACAATGGCGCCATGCACACTTGGCTGACCGGAGTCCGGGCCCTGGTGCGGCCGCGGCGGCGGGCCACCACCGCGGGGGTGGTGGTGGTCCTGGCGTTGTCGGTCGGGGTGGCGGCCTCGGTGTTCAACCTCATGGAGGGCGTGCTGCTGCGGCTGCCCGATTTGCCGCGGGCGGGAGAGTTGGCGGCCGTGAGCACGGTATCGCAAGGGTACGACAACGGGACGCGGCTGGGCGATTTTGAAGCGTGGCGGGCGGCGGGCATTCACGGCGTGCGGTTGGGGCTAATGGGCGAGGATCTGCCGTTGGCGCGGCGCGATGGTTATGCCGGGCAGGTGGAGGTGGTGGGGGTATCGGCGGGGATGTTCGGGATGCTGGGGGTGCGTCCGGCGTTGGGGCGCGGGTTGGTGCCGCAGGACCCGGGAGCCAACAGCGAGGCCGTGGTGGTGATCAGCCGCCAGCTATTTAATGCGGCGTTGGGCGGCGATGCGGCGCTGGTGGGACGCGCCCATATTCAACTGAACCGTTTGCAATGCCGCGTTATTGGGGTGATGCCGGACGGTTTTCATGTACCCCGGTCAAATCCGACCGCGCGCCGGCCGGAGCTCTGGGCGCCGCTGCCGCTGATCGCGCGATTGGACGGCGACAGCTACGGGCCCGATGTGGAGGGAGTGGCAGTGGCGCGGATGGCGCCGGGGGTGAACCGCGCGGCGGTCGAGGCGCAGCTCAGCGCCATCACGCTGGTGCGGGCGAAGCAGCGCGGGGCGAAGTGGATCCAGGGAGTGCGGGTCGAGAGCTTGCAGCGGGCCGAGTCGGGCGAGATCGAGCCCCAACTGCTGCTGCTGGGCGCCGGCGCGGCCGCGGTGCTGCTGCTCGGCTTCCTGAATGCCGCCTGTCTGCTGGGCGCGGTCGGCTTGGAGCGGCGGCAAGAGCGAGCGATCCGGATCGCGCTCGGCGCCTCGCGCGGCCGGCTGCGCGCCCAGTCTTCCATCGAGGGCGCGGCGCTGGGTTTCGCTGGCGGCGCGGCGGGGGTCCTGCTGGCGGCGCTCGCAGCGCACGCCGTGGGAGTGCTGGCGTCGTGGTATCTGCCCCGGCCCGAAGCGTCCGCGCCCAGCGCCAGCGTCATGCTCGGGATGCTGGCCGCGGCCGGAGCCCTGGGCGCCGTCGCCGGCGCCGCCAGCGGCGGCAGCGCCATGGCGCACCTGCGGGCGGGAACTGCGCGCCTGCGCCTGCTGGCCGCGGCCGAGATCGCACTCAGCGTGGTGTTGGTGGCGGCGGCCGCGTTGGTGACGGTCAGTTTCGTCCGGCTCGAAACGCTGCCCACCGGTTTTTCCACCCGCGGCGTTGTCTACGCCACCATGATGGAGCGGCAGCACGCGCCGGGCACGGATACCCCCGAGGCGCGGGCCGCCCTGATCGAGCGCACGCTCGACGCCCTGCGCCAGCAGCCCGCGCTCAGCGCCGTGGCCGTCTCCAGCGGCTCACCCACCGTCGCCGACGCCTACACGTCGGCAGTAGCGGGCTGGCGCCCGGTGCCGCGCGGAACCCCAATGATCGAGGGTTGGTTCGCCACGCCCGGCTTTTTCCAGGTGCTGCGGATTCCGGTGCTGGAGGGGAGCCTCGACCAGTTTCACATCGGCAGCCCCGTGGTCGCCGTGGACCACGCCGCCGCGGTGCAACTATTCGGCAGCGCGCACGCAGTCGGGCGACGCCTCAGCTACCATGCTCAAGGCAAAGTGCAGCACGCCACCGTGGTCGCCGTCGTGGGCGACCTGCGCGAAACGCGAGGACTGGTGACTATTTCCGGAGTCGAGGAAAAGCCGCACCTCTACGTGGCAAATCCGACGATTCTGGGCTACCTGACCCTGCTGGGCCGAGCCCCTGGCGGCGCCGGCGCCGGTGTGCATGCCATCACGGCGGTGAGCGCAAGTCTCGACGCGTTTGCCGACATCCAGCAGCTTGGGCCGCTGGCGGACCGGAGCAGCCACCGCGAGCAACGCTTCCAGTTTGTGCTGGCGCTGGCGTTCGCGCTGCTGGCGCTGGCCATCGGGCTGACCGGTGTGTTTGCCTTTATGGCGCGCCGTGTGGCCGCCCAGCGGCGGGAGTTGGCCGTGCGGCTGGCGCTGGGCGATACGCCGCAGGGGCTGTTTGCCCGCGTGCTGCGCGAGGCCGCGTGGCTGGGCGCGGGCGGTGTGCTGGCCGGAATGGCCGCAACGTTTTGGACCGGCGACGCCATTCGGGCGCTGCTGTTCGAAGTCTCGCCCACGGACCCGCGGGTGCTGGGCGCCGTCGCCTGCGGCGCCCTGCTGGCCGCCGCCGCCGCCGCGGTGACGCCCGCGCTCCGCGCCGCCCGCACCGACCCCAACCAACTCCTCCGCGATTCCTAACCCGGCTTTCCCGGCCTTGCCACCGTTCGCGGCTGCCCGCTGCCGGTTGGGCCCCCGGTAGGAACCATTTGCCCAGGAACCCGGCAGACCGTATCCTAGAGTAGGATCGAAATGGGCGGGCTGGCAGGGCACCGGCGTGTAGCCGGCCGGTTCATCCCGGTGCTGGTGCGGCTCTGCCTTCCCCAGCCCGGGCCAAGCAGCAGTCAGGGCGACGGCACATGCGTATTCTGCTGGTGGAAGACGAACACAAAGTCGCCCAATTCATAAGAAAGGGCTTGCAGCAGGACCATTTCGCGGTGGACCTGGCCGCCGACGGCGAGGAGGCGCTCTACCTGGCCGAGGGCGGCGGGTATGACCTGATCATCCTGGACCTCATGCTGCCCAAGGTATCCGGTTTCTCGGTGCTCTCGACCGTGCGCAAGAAGGACCCGAACGTGCCCATCCTGATCCTCACCGCGAAAACAGCGGTCGAGGACCGGGTGCGGGGCCTGGAGATCGGCAGCGACGACTATCTGATGAAGCCGTTCGCCTTCGCCGAACTGCGGGCGCGGGTGCGGGCGCTGCTGCGGCGCGAGTGGCGGGAGATGAAGCTGCAGTTGCAGGTGGCCGACCTGGTACTCGATCCGGTGAAACACAAGGCGTGGCGCGGCGAGACCGAAGTCGAGCTGAGCAACAAGGAGTTCATGCTGCTCGAGTACCTGATGCGCAACGCCAACCAGGTGGTGACGCGGACGATGATCGCCGAGCACGTCTGGGACGCCAGCTTCGACAGCTTCACCAACGTCATTGACGTCTACATCAGCTTCCTGCGCAACAAGATTGACAAGGACCGCGGGCGCAAGCTGCTGCACAGCGTGCGTGGCGTGGGCTACATGATGAAGGACGAGGAGGCGGCGTCGGCATGAGCCGGAACCGGACCCGAAAGGCGCTGAGGAGGGCCGTCCGGTGGGTGGGCCGGCCGCTGGGCTGGCGGCCAAGCTCGACCCGCGGGCAGATCACGTTCCAGTACACGGTGGTGTTCAGTCTGCTGCTGTTTCTGGCGGCGGGGCTGCTGTACTTCACGCTGAACTGGATTCTGTTCTGGAACATTGACAACGAGCTGCAGAACGAAGCCGCGCTGGTGAAACAGTACATCCAGTTTCAGAACGGCAAGCCGGTGCTGGTGGCGCACGATCAGGACGCGGACGAGACTTACGACCTGAACACAATCTTCAACGTCTCGCAAATTCTGAACACCGAGGGGCTGCCGGTAAAGTCGTCGCCGGAGTTGACGGCGTTCGGCTACTCGGTCGAGCCCAAGCAGTTGCGGGGGCTGGTGGCGATGCAGCCGCCGCCGACGTTCAGCACCCAGGGCGCGCGGCAGGACGAGGAGGTGCGTTTCGTCAACACCATCCTCATCGGCCCGGGCGGCAACCGCTATCTGATGCAGATCGGCACACGGCTGAAGCCGATCAACGACGCCCAGGATACGTTTCTGTGGGTGATGCTGATGCTGCTGCCGGTGACGGTGGCGCTGAGCGCCGGCATGGGCTCGGTGATGGCCAAGCGGACGCTGAAGCCGGTGACCGACATGACCCACGCGGCGCAGACGATTTCGGCCAGCAACCTGAGCCAACGCCTGCCGACGCGTGGGCGGCCGGACGAGCTGGACGAGCTGGCGGAGACCTTCAACGCCATGATCGCGCGCCTGCAGCAATCGTTCGCTAAAATGAATGAGTTTGCCGCCAACGTCAGCCACGAGCTCCGCACGCCGCTGCAGGCGATGCAGGGGGAAACGGAGTTGGCGCTGATTGCGCGGGCGCCGCTGGGCGAATGCCGCCGGGTGCTGGAAAGCAATCTGGAAGAGATTGACCGCCTAAACCGCATGATCCGCAACCTGCTGGTGCTGGCGCAGGCGGACGCGGGGGAGGTGCGGCCGCGGCTGGAGGCGATGGATTTGAACGAGCTGGTGCGGGATCTGGTGGAGCAGATGCGGGTGGTGGCGCAGATGCGGGGGGTCGAGCTGCGGGTGGCGACGGCGGGGCCGGTGCCGCTGCGGGCCGACAGCCTGCGGATGAGGCAAATGGTGCTGAACCTGATTGACAATGCGGTGAAATACACCCCCGCCGGAGGCGCGATCGAGGTGCGGGTAGAGCGCGAGGCGGGCGCGGGCAGCGCGCGGGCGCGGGTGCAGGTGCGCGACACCGGGGTGGGCATCGCCGCCGAGGACCTGCCCTTCATTTTCGACCGTTTCTACCGCGCCGACAAGAGCCGCACCCGTTCGGGCGAGGAGGGCTGCGGGCTGGGCCTGCCGATCGTGCGCTGGGTGGCCGAGACCCATGGCGGGTCGGTCGAGGTGGCGAGCACGCCCGGGCAGGGCAGCAGCTTCGTGGTGCATCTTCCGCTGGCGGTGGGGTCATGAAAACGCGGCGCTGGAAGGTACGCATTCTAGTGCCCGGGCTGCCGCTGCAATCCTGCTCGGTGCTGCTGACGGGCGGCGACGGGCAGCATGTGGTGGTGGACACCGGTTTTCCCCAGCACGACGCGCTGTTGCTCGATGGCCTGCAGCGGGCCGGGCTGGCGCCCGAGGCCATCACCGGCGTGATCAACACCCACTATCACCTGGATCACTTTGGCGGCAACTTCCTGTTTCCGCAGGCCTGGATTTACGGCTCCCGGCTGGATTACGAGTGGGCGGTGGGTATTTATGAGAGCGTGAGCGGGGGCGAGACGCGGCGGGAGGTGTTCCGCACGTTCTATCCCGAGGCCACCGACGAGGAGTTTGACCGCATGGACGAAGCGCGGGTGCTGCAACTGTTGAAATGGATGTGGGACCCGGCGTCGCTGGGCAGCCTGGACCGGTATCGCTGGTGGGAGGAGCGCGAGCTGGGGCTCGCGGGCTTGCGCATCGTGCCCACGCCGGGGCACACGCCCGGACACCTGTCGCTGGCCGTGGAGGGGGAGGAGGGCCCCTACCTCATCCTCGGCGATGCCCGCGCCTTTGCGGACGAGGGTACGGTCGGCTACGACATGCCGCCGCACTGCCACACCGAATTCCAGCGCTCGCGGGAGCGCATTGACCGCTTCCGCGGCATCCTGATTCCGGGCCACGACGAGCCCTTCTCGCAGTCCGGCGAACGGGCGCGGCCGGCGCAGGCCGAACACCAGGGCCCGGGGACGCGGCCGGGCGCGGCCGGGGCGCGGAACTGGGGGGGGCGCGTGGGGGCGCCGCTGGCGGCGCGGCCGGAGCGGACGCCCTCGGCG
>JBOGKJ010000381.1:0-2481 GCA_050745565.1 Terriglobales bacterium
GCATCTGGCGGCTGGGGTTGGCGGCGTGCGGGATGGCGCCCAGGCGGTGGTTGGCGCCGCCCGAGACGCTGATCGCGGCGCCGTTGATGATGGGCGTCATAGACCTTGCTGCTGACGGCCACGCCGGCCTAATGGTCTGAGCTGAGGCGCGGGCGCCGAAGGCCACGAAATAGGAGGGCGCCAAGGGCGGCGAGCAAAAGGCGTGCGGCGACCCAACGGGGGGAAGCAATATTCGTCATATTCAAATCTCGGACTGACCGGCATCCCCAGTGCGACTATAGACATACTGCTGGGGAATAGGGAACATCCTTCTAACTACCGCTGCACGTCAATGACCAGCATTCGCCCATGACATAACCGTATGCCGGAGTGGGGACGAGTCGCCGACCCGCGCGCCGCCCGGGGGCGCCACCGCCCTCACTCGACCAGGCGCTCGAGGTGGTGTGCTAGCCGTAGCAGCAGCGGTTCGGCGAAGGCGGGAGCGACCAATTGCAGGCCCACGGGCAGGCCGGCCGCCTCGCCTGCGGGGACGGCAATGGCGGGAATGCCGGCCAGGTCGGCGGGAACGGTGAAGATGTCGGCAAGGTAAAGTTCGAGCGGATTGGCCGCTTTTTCACCGATCCGGAAGGCGGGAGTGGGCGTGGTAGGCGTGCAAACGATTGCACATTCCTGGAAGGCCTGCTCAAAGTCGCCGGCGATGAGTCGGCGAACCTGCTGGGCGCGGCGGTAGTAGGCGTCGTAGTAACCGGCGCTCAAGACATAGGTGCCGAGCAGGACGCGGCGCTTCACTTCGGGGCCGAAGCCGCGCTCGCGGGTCAGCCGGTAGAGGGAGGCCAGGCCGTCGTTGGCGGCGCGGACGCCGTAGCGGATGCCGTCATAGCGGGCGAGGTTGCTGCTGGCCTCGGCAGTGGCCAGGACGTAATAAACGGCGATGGCGGCCGACGCGTGGGGCAGGCTGACGGGGACGAGTTGGCAGCCGGCGCGTTCGAGTGCGGCGAGGCGGGCCTGGACGGCGCTGCGGACGCCGGGGTCGAGGCCGGGCTGGCCGAAGACGTCTTCAGGGACGCCGATTTTCAGGCCTTGGATCGGCTCTTCGAGCGCGGCCTCGTAATCGGGGACGGGCTCGGCGGCGCTGGTGGCGTCGTTGGGGTCGTGGCCGGCGATGGCTTGCAGGATGAGGGCGGCGTCGCGGGCGGAGCGGGTGAGCGGGCCCACGTGGTCGAGCGAGCTGGCGAAGGCGGCCAGACCGTAGCGGGAGACACGCCCGTAGGTGGGCAGCAGCCCGGTGATGCCGCAGAAGCTCGCCGGCTGGCGGATGCTGCCGCCGGTGTCGGTGCCCAAGGCGGCGGTGCAGAAGTCGGCGGCGACGGCGGCGGCGGAGCCGCCCGAGGAGCCGCCGGGAACGCGGGTGAGGTCGCGCGGATTGCGGGTGGGCCCGTAGGCGGAGTTTTCTGTCGAGGAGCCCATGGCGAACTCGTCGCAGTTGGTCTTGCCGATCACGCAGGCCCCGGCCGCCTCCAGCCGCGCGACGGCGGTGGCGTCGTAACGGGGGACGTAATTTTCCAGGATCCTCGAGCCGCACGTGGTTGCAACACCGGCGGTCGAGAGCACATCCTTGATGGCGACCAGGGCGCCGGCGAGCGGCGGCAGCGGGTCGCCGCGGTCGGCGAGGGCGTCAATCTTGGCCGCCTGGCCAAGCGCGCGCTCGCGGCTCAGGGCGAGGAAGGCGTGCACGCCGGGCGCGGCGGGTTGGTCGGCGTCGCGCCGCGCGATGGCGGCGTAGGCGGCCGCGACCGCGTGGCTGGCGGTGGTCTGGCGCTCGCGGATGGCGGTGCGCAGGGACGCGATGGAAAGTGCCGGGAGGCTGCGAGGGTCGAGCATGGCGATGACAGTGGCTAGTGGAGGCGCAGTGGAGGCCGGTTTGCGGGGCAGATCCTCATCCGAGGATTTTGGGGACTTCGAAGGCCAAGCGAGTGGCTAGTTCCTAACGGCTAACGGCTAATGGCTAGTTTCCAGTTCCTAATGGCTAATGGCTAGTTCCCAGTTCCTAACGGCTAGTTCCTCACGCCCCTCATCCGAGAATTCCCGGCACCTCGAAAAAACCGTCGCGCTGGGCGGGGGCGTTGGCGAGGGCGTCGGCGCGGGTGAAGCCGGGGCGGGCGCAGTCGTCGCGCAGCGGAGAGCCGGCGACCAGCGGATGCGACATGGGCTCGACGCCGGTGACATCAATTTGTTTCAACTGTTCAATGTAGGCGAGGATGGCGTCGAGGTCGCGCTCGAGCGCGGCGGCCTCCTCCGGGCTCAGTTCCAGGTGGGCGAGTTGGGCGATGGCGTCGAGGTTCATAAGGTTACCGCCAAGCGGGCGACGGGCGCGCCCAGCAGCCGGGTGAGCGCGGCGCAGAGCTCGCGCTCGACGCTGAGGATCTGGCGCGCCGCCTCCGGATCGGCCGCGCGCAGGCCGAGCACGCCGGCGGCGAGGCC
>JBOGKJ010000382.1:0-17567 GCA_050745565.1 Terriglobales bacterium
CAGTTCGGGTGACCACAGCAACCGTGATTCTGCCGCCGCGAGAGGCCGCTCGCGCCCCCTTGGGCTCGCCGGGCCCCCGGCCGGCGCTCCACAGCCCTTCGAGTGCGGGCCCGGCGTAGCCGGGCAGGGGCCCGCGCCCGTCAATCGAGTGCGGGCGCGGCGCTGCGCGCGTCTCAGCGAGCAGGGGCAGGGGCCCGCGCCCCTCAATGCCTCCTCCGGCGCGCGGCAATGCACCGCCGCCCTTGGCGCCGGGCTCAAGGTCGAGCTGATCGCCTGAAGTAACGGAAAACGCGGAATTATAGCTTTCGCGCGATGGACTTGGCCTGGGTGAACAGCAGCAGGTAGTCCGGCCCGCCCGCCTTCGAGTCCGTGCCCGACATATTGAAGCCGCCGAACGGGTGCGCTCCCACCATGGCGCCGGTGCACTTGCGGTTGAGGTACAAGTTGCCGACGTGGAACTCGGTTGCGGCCTTCTCCAGTTTCTTCGGGTCGCGGCTATAGACGGCGCCGGTCAGGCCGTACTCGGTGTTGTTGGCGATGGCGAGGCCCTCGTCAAAGCTCTTGCACTTGATCACGGCCAGCACCGGTGCGAAGATTTCCTCCTGCGCCAGCCGCGCCGTGGGGGCGATGTCGGCGAACACGGTTGGCTGCACGAAGTAGCCGCCTTCAGGCCCGCGCCCACCGCCGGCCACCAGCCGCCCCTCCTTCTTGCCAACCTCGATGTACTCCAGCGTGTTTTTCAGCGAGCGCTCATTGATCACCGGCCCCATGTAGTTGGCCGGATCGCCCGCCTCGCCCACTTTCATTCTGCCCACCCGCTCTTTCAGTTTCTCCACAAACCGGTCGTAGATTTTCTCGTGCACGATAGCGCGGCTGCAGGCCGAGCATTTTTGCCCCTGGTAGCCGAACGCGCTTACGGCCACGCCCTCGACGGCGGCCTCGAAATCGGCGTCCTCATCCACCAGGATCGAGTCCTTTCCGCCCATTTCCAGCACCGTGCGTTTTATCCACTTCTGCCCGGCCGCGGTGTCGGCGGCCTTGCGGTTGATGTCGAGCCCCACCTGCTTGGAGCCGGTGAAGGCCACAAACCGCACCCGCGGATCGGTCACCAGCGTGTCGCCCACCGTACCCCCGCCGCCGGTCACGAAATTCACCACCCCGGCCGGCAGCCCCGCTTCCTCGAGCACTTCCATGAGCTTCGCCGCCACCGTAGGCGCATCCGACGACGGCTTCAGCACCACGGTGTTGCCGGCCACGATTGCCGCCGCCGTCATGCCGGCGGTGATGGCCATGGGGAAATTCCAGGGCGGAATCACCGCCCCCACCCCCAGCGGGATGTAGACCATCTCGTCCTTCTCTCCGGCGAGTTGGTGTACCGGCTGCAGACCAGAAAGCTTCATCTGCTGGCGACCGTAGTACTCCAGAAAATCTATCGTCTCGCCAATGTCGGCATCGGCCTCCGGAAACGTCTTTCCCACCTCCAGCGTCAGCCACGCAGCGTAGTAGGGCTTCCGGCGCCGCAGGATCTCGCCCGCCCGCAGCAGGATCTCGACCCGCTTGTCCGGTCGGCTCAGCCGCCAGCATTCAAATGTCAGGACCGCCGCCGTGACCGCCTCCCGCGTCGCCTCGACCGTGTTCTGCTGATGGATCCCGACGACTTCCTGGCTTCGCGACGGGTTCAGCGACGAGAACTTCTTGGCGCTTTTCACCCGCTTGTCGCCAATGCGGTTGTCGTATTCGCGCCCCAACTCGGCGCGCGCCTCGGCCAGGCCCTCAAGGAACTGCTGCCGATGCTCGGCCTTGGAAAAATCCGTGAACGGCTCGTTGCGGAACTCGGGCAGATGCGCCACGTTCGGCGTGGCAATCGGGGCAGTGTCGAGGGTGGCCATACCAAATTATAAGGGTGCTAAGGCCGCGTTGCGCCCTGCTTGCATCTTTACATCAGGAGAATCGCATCATGGCTACCCGCAAACTCGCCTCCGTGCCCGCCCGCGCCAAACCCAGCCCCCAACCCCGCTTCCACCAGGAATCGGGCGCTGAAATTCAAGCCTACGGCTCGGTATTTTCCATGCAGCCGCTGAGCCTGGAAGAGCCTGTCCGCAAGCAAATGTGCGCCCGCCTCAACCTGCTCCTGGCCGACACCATGACCCTGCGCGACCTCTATAAGAAGTCCCACTGGCAGGTTGCCGGCCCCACTTTCTACCAGCTTCACCTGCTCTACGACAAGCATTTCGGCGAGCAGGTCGAGCTCGTGGACGCCATCGCCGAACGCGTCCAATTGCTGGGCGGCGTCAGCCTCGCCATGGCCGCCGACGTCGCCGAAACCACCCGCATCGAACGCCCGCCGCGTGGCCGCGAGGAAGTCCCCGCACAGCTCTCCCGGCTGCTCGACGCCCACCAAACCATCATCGCCGACTGCCGTGACCTGGCCCGCAATGCCGACCAGATCGGCGATGCCGGCACCAATGACATGGTCGTCAGTCAGGTCCTGCGCACCAATGAATTGCAGGCCTGGTTCCTCTCTGAACACTTGGTAACCATGCCCCTGGTCCGCACCGTGGGCTAGCGCAAAATCACAGCTGCTGTAGCCGTGGCGCTGATGATGTGGGGCGGGTCGCTGACCCGCGCGCCGGCCGCCGGCCGACGCCAAGCGGCAGTTCGGGCGACTACTGCAACCGTGATTCTGCCGTAGCGAAAGGCCGCTCGCGCCCGCTTGGGCCCGCCGGGCCCCGAGCCAGCGCTCCACAGCCCTTCGAGTGCGGGCGCGGCGCTGCGAGCGTCTCAGCGAGCCGGGCAGGGGCCCGCGCCCGTCAATGATGCGGCTTTGCAACAAGCAAAGCCGCACGTCGCTATCCACCTTGGCTACGCCAAGGCTGCTTTTGCTCTGGCTTTCCCCCGTTTTGCCTTCCTCTTTCCGCGGTTTGGGTGTATGTTGCTCGAACGGAGACTTCCGCAACATGACGCCGAGCCGCCTGCTACGCCGGTGTGTGCTGGCCACGCTTCCCGGGGCCGTGCTCTTCGCCGTTGCCTGCAGCCACTCGCCCGCGCCCGCCGCTTCCAACGCCGCCGCCAATGCCCCGGCGCCGGTGGCCCAGGCGGTGGTGCAGCCGGGCGCGCCCGGCCAAGCCTCGACCGTGATCGCCGACAACAAGGTTCCGAGCTTCCACGACCCCGACTACACTCCGGCCGACGTGGATTTCATGCAGGGCATGATCCATCACCACATGCAGGCGCTCGCCATGGTGGCGATGATCCCCAGCCACACTCCCAACCCGCAATTGCGCCTGCTGGGCGACAAAATTGATATCTCCCAAACCGATGACATCAAGGCCATGAAGGTCTGGCTCACCCAGCGCGGCCAGGCCGTTCCGGTCATGACCCAGGGCGTCATGACCCTTCACGGCACACCCATGATGCTCATGTCCGGCATGCTCACCCCGGCCCAAATGAAGGCGCTGGCCGCCGCACACGGCGCCGCCTTCGATCACCTGTTTCTGACCGGCATGATTCAGCATCACACCGGCGCCCTGACCATGGTCTCTGCCCTGCGCAGTCAGCCCGGCAGCGGCCTGGAGCCCAATATCGCCGACTTCGCCACTCAGGTATACACCGACCAAACCATGGAAATCACCCGCATGCGGGGACTTCTGGGGGAAACCAAACAATGAACCTTCGCCGCCTTGCCTTTATCGCTCCGATTGGTCTGCTGGCGCTCGCGCTGCCGTTGGCCCTCCAGGCGCAGCTCCCGACCCAAGCCGTCCCGAAACTCTGCACCCCCGAGCAGTTGGCGCAGATGGCCTCGGGCCAGCCCCAGCCCAGCGGCCGCCGCGGCCCCCAGGTCGTGCCCTGCCACAAGCCCGATCCGCGCGAGGGCCTCAAGCCCGGCCGCTATGATGCCGGCCAGGCCAGCGAGAACATGACCCTGCTGGACGCCCTGCAGCAGCCCGCGGGCATGTTCGACCCCAACGCCAGCCCCCGCAGCCTCGACTACGCCAACTCCGATCTTGCCTTCGGTGACAACGGCAAGTTGGCCATTCAAGGCAACTTCCATGGCCTGATCTTCTATAACCTTGACGACCCTGCCCACCCCAAGCTCGAGACCATTCTCAGTTGCCCCGGCGGCCAGGGCGATATCTCCATCTGGGGCCACTTGGCCTTCATGTCGGTGGAATCCGATGGCCGCGTGAACTGCAGCCCGCTCCCGCCCCGCCCGCCCCGCCCGGCCTTTGTGCCCGGCGCCGCCCGCGGCGGTCGCCGCATGTTCCAGGCCCCGCCCCCCGATCCCAATCGTGCCCGCGGCGTCCGCATCTTCGACATCTCCAACCCGCTGCGCCCGCGTCAGGTGGCGATGGTGCAGACCTGCCGCGGCTCGCACACCCACACCCTCGTTCCCGACCCGCACGACCCCAACGACATCTACATCTACGTTTCCGGCACCGCCGGTGTGCGCTCGCCCAAGGAAATGGCCGGCTGCGACAATGGCGGCCCCGATGACCCCCACACCTCCAGCTACGGCATCGACATCATCAAGGTCCCGCTCGGCCACCCCGAACAGTCGCGCGTGATCAAACACGCCTACATCTTCGAAGACGCCAACACCGGCGCCATTGACAGCGTCCATGGCCGTCAGCAGGGCACCGGCGCCCCGCTGGCGCGCCCCACCATTGGTTGCCACGACATTACCGTCTATCCCTGGCTCGGTCTCGCCGGCGGCGCCTGCGCTGGTAACGGCCTGCTGCTCGATATCAGCAACCCCGCCAACCCGGTCCGGCTCGACGACATGGCCGATCCGGCGTTTTCCTTCTGGCATTCGGCCACCTTCAACAACGCCGGCACCACGGTGCTGTTCTCCGACGAATGGGGGGGTGGCACCCAGCCCCGCTGCCGCCCGCAGGACCCGCCCAATTGGGGCGGCGATGCCGCCTTCGACATCGAAGGACATGGCAGCGGCCGCCACATGCGCTTCGAGGGCTATTACAAAATGCCCGCCTGGCAGACCGACACCGAAAACTGCGTCGCCCATAACGGCGGCCTGATCCCCGTCCCCGGCCGCGACATCATGTCGCAGGCTTTCTATCAGGGCGGCGCCACAATATTTGACTTCACCGACCCCTCGCACATTCAGGAAATCGCTTATTTCGACCGTGGCCCCATTGACGCCAACCAGCTCATTATCGGCGGCTACTGGTCGGTGTACTGGTACAAGGGGTATCTGTACGCTTCGGAAATCGCCCGCGGCTTCGATGCCTTCCAGCTCAACCCCAGCCAGTACCTCTCGCAAAACGAGATTGACGCCGCCAAGCTCGCCCGCTGGGACTCAGGCGTGCCCGGCGACCTCAACTACCAGGAACAGCCGCACTACACCTGGCCGGCGGTCTTCGTCGTCGCCCGCGCCTACCTCGACCAGCTCAATCGCGACCACGCCCTGCCCGCCGACCGCGTCGCGGCCCTCAATGACGCCATGACCAAAGTGGACGGCATGTCGGCCGGCAGTGCCCGCCGCACTGCCATTGGGCAACTCAACGCCCTCGCCACCCAACTCCGCCAGGACGCCGCAAAGGTGCCGCCGGAACGCCATGTGGACGCGACGCGCATGCGCAGCGCCGCCAGCACCATCCTGACCCACGACGCCACCCTGAAATAGCAGCGGCAGCCTCGTGTTCCGGGGGGCAAACGCATCCGTTTGCCCCTTCGGGCAAAATCGGCCCGAAGGGCCCCTCCAGAGCCGAATCAACGTAGGTGTGGCAAAACGAGCAGCCTTCCGACCGGCACCACCTCCCGTGATGGGGCGGGTCGCTGACCCGCGTGCCGGCCGCCGGCCGGCGCCACGCGGCAGTTCGGTTGACCACAGCAACCGTACTTCTGCCGTAGGCCTCACCGGGCCCCGGGCCGGCGCTCCACAGCCCTTCGAGTGCGGGCACGGCGCTGCGAGCGTCTCAGCCGAGCAGGGGCAGGGGCCCGCGCCCATCAATACTAGGTGCGGGCCGGCTCGCCGCCGCGCAGCTCGATACGGACGGCGGCGAGCTGGGCGAGGCTCTGGCTGACCAACGCCGGAACGTCCAGCCCGGCTTCGGCGGCGGCCAGCTCAGCCGCGGTGGCCGCCAGTGCCGGACTGCGGGGCATGAAAGCGGAGCAGCAGTCCTGGCTCAGCACCGAAGAAATCTCATAGGTGCCGATCAAACGCGCCTGCGCCTGAATGGCGATCTTGTCGTCCCCGATCAAGGGCCGGTAGATGGGCACGTTCACGGCGGCGCTGACGGCCTCCAGGTTGAGCAGCGTCTGGCTGGCCACTTGAGCCAGCGAGTCGCCGGTCACCAGGCCGTGGGCATGCACCTTCTCCGCCAGCGCCACGGCGATGCGAAGCATCATGCGGCGGTAGAGCAGCACTCGCAGCGGGCTGGGGCAGTTGGCGACGATCGCGCGCTGCACGCCCTCGAACGGGCAGAGATAGAGCCGGGTGTAGAGCTGGTAGCGGGTGAGTTGGCTGGCCAATGCCTCCACCAGCGGCAGGCTGGAGCCCAACCCGGCGGCTGCGGGCGCGTGAAAGTGCAGCAACACCGCGCGCGCCCCGCGTTGGATCAGCCGGAACGCCGCCACCGGCGAGTCAAAGCCGCTTGAGAGGAGCGCCACCAGCCGCCCGGCGGTGGCGGCCGGCATCCCGCCGGGCCCGATTTCCGACGCCGGACTCACCAGCGTCCCTTGGCGGCTGAGCACGATCGTGCAGCGGCGCTGCGGCTGGCGCAGGTCCACCGCCAGCCCCAGCTCCTGTTCGATGTGGCGGCCGACGGCCACCGCCACGTCGTAGGAAGCCAGCCGCAGCGCCTTGTCGGGGCGCAGCACGCGCAGCGCGAAGGTCGCCCCGGACTGGGCCGCGATCATGCGCCGCGCCACCGGAGCGATGGCCTCGATCTCGGTGGCGACGCGTTCGCCGGCGAGTATCCGCTGCACCCCTAGGGCGAAGTTGAGTCGCGCCCGCACCGCCGCCCCCTGCTCGTCCGGGCACTCCACCACCAGCCCCAGCCCGCGCATCCCGACGCGCGCCCCGCAGCCCTCGAGCAGCCGCTCCAGGTTGGCCCGCAGGCGGCTGGTGAAGAAGCCGCGGTTGGCGCCCTTGAGGTTGAACTCGTGGCCGTGGAGCAGAAACTGCATGGGGATTTTGGCCCGGTGCCGTTAGCCGGCATCGGAACTCAGCCCGGTCCGGGCTAGGGCGCGACCAGTTCGCCGTCGCGCAGGTGCAGCACGCGCTGCGCGATGGCGGCCGCGGCTTCATTGTGGGTGATCATGAGGATGGTCTGGCCCAGCTCGCGGTTCAGTGTGGCGAGTACGTCCAGCACGGCCTCGGAGTTTTTTGAGTCCAAGTTGCCGGTGGGTTCGTCAGCGAGCAGAATCCGGGGCTGATTGATCAGCGCTCGGGCAATCGCCACCCGCTGCTGCTCGCCCCCGGACAACTGGCTCGGACGATGGTGCAGCCGGCCGGCGATGCCGAGCAGGCTCACCAACCGCTCGAGGTAGTCAGCAGTGCCGCGGCTGGTGCCGCCGGCGATCTCCCGCGCGATCTCGATGTTGTCGCGTGCATTCAGAGTCGGCAGAAGATTGAATTTCTGAAACACGATGCCGATGGCTCGCCGCCGCAACGTCGTGCGCCCGGCGTCGGAGAGGCTGCCATATTCGGTGCTCTCTATATAGACCCGGCCGCCGGTAGGCGTCGCCAGCCCCCCGAGAATGTGCAATAGCGTGCTCTTGCCGCTGCCACTTGCCCCCACCAGCGCCACGAACTCGCCGGCCGCCACCGACATCGTGATGCCTCGCAACGCCATCACTTGCACTTCGCCCACCTGATACGCCTTCGTCAGCGTTTCGGTGCGGATGATCGCTTCGGACATGAGAGATGATTGTATCTTGACCGCCGCCGTCGCCGCCCCGCCCCGCGCGCTTCCCGGTCGTGATCACGCCGTGGATCTGATCAAGGGCGTAGCCTGCCTGCTCATGGTGGTGGCGCACGTGCCGTTCCCAGACGCCGCCTGGCTGAAGATCTCGACTCTGGCGGCGGTGCTGTTTTTCAGCTCCACCGGCATGAACCTCTGGGGTCTGCTGGCGCGCGGGCGGGGCGACGAGCTGCGCATCGCGGCCAACGGGTTGTTTCTGATTTTTGCCGGCTTCGCCAACAACTATGTCCAGGGCACACTCTGGCAGGCCGACGTCTTTCAGAGCGCCGGCATGGCGATGCTGGCCATGCTCGCCCTGCACTGGCTGCTGCCGCGCTGGTGGACATGGTTGTTCCCGCTGCCGTTTGCCATCCACTTCGCCAACCAGCACCTCTACTGGAAAGTCGCCGAGGGCGGCATCAGCTCCTTCTTCATCACCCCCGGCTTGTTTCCGCTGCTGCCCTGGCTGAGCTTCTACCTGCTCGGCGCGCACCTGAAGCGCTATCCCGGCCACCGCATGCGGCTGGCGATCTGGGCGGGCGCGCTGGCCGGGCTGGGGCTGCTGGTGTGGCGCAACGGGTTCGTGTTCAACAAGTTCTGGATGAGCCCGGACTACTGGCTGCTGGGCCTTGCCAATGCCGCGCTGATGCTCGACCTGCTACGCGCCTGGCTTGCCCGCCGCCCGCGGGCGCCCTGGGCGGAGATTCGCTACTGGGGGGCGAACTCGCTGGTGTTCTACATCCTGCACAGCCTGGTGATCCGGTTGCTCCAAATCTGGTGGCCGTCGGGCCCCTGGCTGCTCGCCGGCTCCATCGCGGGCACGGCGGCGCTGCTCCGCGCCGGGCTGTGGCTGCAGGCCTGGTCGCGTCGCCACGACCCGGTCCGGGTTCTGGCCGGGTGCGGGGCGATCTCGGCCGGCGTGCTCGGGATCGAGGCCGCATGGCTGCATGCCTACTACCTGCGCTCGTTTGTCAGCTTCGGGCTGACGCTGGCGTTTGTGGCCGCCTACCCCGCCTTCAAGCTGCTCTCCGACCGGCTGCCGCGGTGCGCATCGGCGCGGCCGCGCGGCCGCGCCGATGCGATAATGGCCTCAGAAGAAGGCGAGGGTTGACGCGAATGCGCTGGGTGGAAGGGGTGGCGGCGGTATTACTCTGCGTGCTGGCTGGCGCCGCCCAGCAGACCGCCAGCCCCGGATTCACCTTCAGCGCCACCGTGGGCGAGGTGCTGGTGCAGGCCAACGTGCTCGACAAAAAGGGCCGTTCCATCGATGCTCTGCCCCAGTCGGACTTCACCGTTTACGAAAACGGGGTGCGGCAGACGATAGATTCGTTTTCCCACGCCGACGCGCCGGTCTCGGTCGGCATCCTGGTGGACAACAGCGGCAGCATGCTCCCCAAACGCTTGCAGGTGGACCAGGCGGCGCTCAACTTCGTGCGCGCCAGCAATCCCCAGGACCAGGTCTTCATTGTCAAGTTCAACGACCTCTACCGCCTGGTGGCGCCGTTTACCAGCAGCATCCCGGTGATGGAGAAGGGCCTGGGCGAGATCAACCCGAATTCAGGCACGGCGCTCTACGACACCGTCATCCGCGCGGTCGAGTACATCAACCGCTACGGCACCCGGCCCAAGAAAGTCCTGCTGCTCGTCACCGATGGCACCGACGACGCCAGCAGCCACAGCCTGAAGCAGACCATGCAGCGGCTCGAGGCGCTGAGCGCCCCGCTGATCTACTGCATCGGACTCAACGACCCCGACAGCAGCCGCAGCCTGCGCAGAGACAGCGAAAAAGTGCTGCTGCAGTTCGCCAACGAAACCGGCGGCGTGGTGTACTTCCCCAGCAACATGGGCCAGGTGGATGCGATCACGCGCAAGTTGGCGCAGGACATCCGGCTGCAGTACAGCTTCACCTACCATTCCAACCAGACCCGCCCCGGCTACCGCAGCATCCGGCTGGAGGTGAAGGACCCCCACCTCAAACACCTCACCGCCCACACCCGCCGCGGTTACATGGCGGAAGTCGCCAACGGACCGGGCTAAAACGGCCGCGAGGCTCGCGCCGGCTAGGGCGCGCCGGGCCTACCCGCGGTCGAGTAGGGAGTGCACAATGGGCTCGGCGACATCCTCGAATTGCGCTCCGTCTTCGCTGCGCGCGAGCCAATGCCGGTTGAGGGCGTGGAGCGCAAAGGCGGCGCCGGCGACCAGCAGGCCGGCGGCCGCGAGCGACGCCGGGTGCGGCGTCAGCCGCAGTTCGAGGCTGGCGGAGCCGTAGGCGTAGAGCAGGAACACACCGCAGAAGGCCATGCCCGTACCCTTGAGGTTGAGTTTGTCGGGCAGATACGTGCAGGTGAAGGGAAGTTTTCTGAAGTGCATCAGGCAGGCCTCAATCATCAGCAGTGCCAGCGCCGTAGTGGCGAGACTCTGCAGCAGAGCGGCCGGCCAGGCTTCAACGTACAGAGCGACAGCCAGGGTCGCCACCAGCACGGGCGCGACCGCCAGCCACATGAGGTGGCGGGCCGCCGCTAGCCCGGCCATGGCGCCATCGGGCAGGGCGAGCTGAAACACCCAGTTTGCGGTGGGAGCGATTGGAACCGCGAAGGCGTGCCTCAGCCCGGCCAGAATGAAAAACACCAGGGTCAAGGGCGTGGCCAGGGCAGCGAGCGCCACCGCCGGTGGACGTGTCCCAACCAGGTGCCATGCGAGCTCGAGCCAGCCGGCGAGGATCAGCGCGCAACCAGCAGCCAGCCAGCCGGAGAGGTACAGTTGGTGCCGGCGGCTGCGAGCCAGCGTGCGTGCGGCAAAGGCACCCACGGTGCGGCGCGGGGAGCTGAGGGCGCCGGCCGGGGCCAGCCCTTGGGATCGGCTGCGGCCATCGGCGATTGGGCTCGCCCGCAGCCGACGTTCGTAGCCCAACAGAAACAGCACCAGCGCTGCAAGGCCGGTCCACAGCAGCGCCTCGGTCGCATGGTGCGCCAGGCGCTGGGCGTTGGGGAAGGGCATGCCGGCCAGAGTCTGGTCGAGGCCGACGAACCAGAGGATGGGGTTGACCGGTGCCCAGCGGGAGCCCGCCATGCGGTAGAACTCCTGGGGCGACATCAAGTACCAGCAGAGTACGCACGTCGTCAGGCTGGCGGTAAAAGCCAGGAACTGGATGAGCGGGCCCAGGCGGCGCAGGGCCCATTCACCCCCGATGGCCAGTAGTAGACCGCATAAAGCCATGACGAGAAAAAAGGCCCACGCCGAGCCGGCCGCCGTGGCCACGATTTGCCCCAGCGCAACGCGCAGCGTGCGCAGCATGGTGTAGGAAACCGGGGCGCTGAACACCGGCAGCAGCGTCGCCGAAAACATGTTGGTCAGGACGACGAAGCCGGTGACGAAGGTGATCAGGGCGGCGAGCTTAGTGGCGAAAATGGCGCCGGGGGCAAGCGGCAGTGGGCGGAGGACGGCAAAATCGGTGGGGCCGGGGAAGAGCGTATCCCACTCGATGGTAGCGACGACGGCGGTCAAGGCCATGCTGAGGGTGAGAAAAAAGCCCACCAGCGGCCGGGGATCGATGGCGCCCGCCATCGCCACTATGCCGAAACAGACCATGACGGCGATCGAGGCCGCCATACCGCCGATGGCCACCACCAGCGAGCGCGGGTCGCCGCCTTCGGCCACGCCCTCGCTTTTGAAGAAGGTGCGCAGGAAATGGCGGTACAGCAAACGCATGGCGGTCAGTGCTGGCTATTCAGGCGCGTGCCGGGTGGGGGCGTATGGGGCTCCCGGTCCGGCGCGCGCCCAAGCGGGACGCGGGGCGGAGCCGCGCTGGGGCCCGCGCCCGAGAGAAGTCTGGCGAGGTCGTCGGCGGCGCCCTCGAGATCGGGTTGCGACGTCAGTTGGGCAAATATGCCTTCGAGCGAGGGTTGGGCGCTGAGAGCGCCCAGATGCGCGACGGTGTCATCGGCGACCACGAGGCCGCGGTAGAGCACAATGACGCGCTCCGCCGCCCGCTCCACCGACTCCAGCATGTGCGAGCTGAACAACACGATCTTGCCCCGCCGCGCCAGGGCCTGCATCAGGTTGCGCACCAACAGCACCGAAGTGACGTCCAGCCCCGACAGCGGCTCGTCCAATATCAAAATCTCGGGATCATGCAGCAGCGCGGCGGCGATCAGCACTTTCTGCTTCATGCCCTTGGAGTAGGAGCTGATCAGGGCGTGGCGGCTGGGGCCGAACGCGAAGGCATCGAGCAAGCCGCGGGCGCGCTCCTTCACGGTGGCGCCGGCGAGCCCCCGCAGCCCACCCACCAGCTCCAGGTACTCGTTGCCGGTGAGGTGGGTATAGATCTGGGCCTCTTCGGGGACATAGCCCAGCCGGGCCTTGTAGCTGCGCAGATCGTCGGCGACGTCGCTGCCGTCGTAGTAAATCGCGCCGCGGGTGGGCGCGAGCAGGCCGGTCAGCATCCGGATCGTAGTCGTCTTGCCCGAACCGTTCGGCCCCAGGTAGCCGCAAATCTCGCCCGGACGCAGCGTGAAGTTAACCCCGCGCACTGCCAGTACACCCCCGTAGCTGCGTTCCAGTGCGCGGACTTCCAACATGTGGAACCTGGACTTAGCTGCTGGCGGACCAATCGGCGGTTTTGAGCGCCTTGCCCAGCGCGCGGACGATTTTCTCGCCGTGCTTGGGCTCAAGGATGTAGGGCGGCAGCAGGCGGATGATGTTCTCGTGGGTGACGTTGACGAGCATGCCCAGCTCCAGCATGCGGCGCGCCGCCGGCGCCGCCGGGCGGTCGAGTTCCATGGCCAACATCAGCCCCTTGCCGCGCACCTCGCGCACGATGCGCTGGCGGGCGGCGAGTTCCTGCATCCCCTGTTTGAGGCCCGCGCCCACCAATTGGATGTGAGTGTAGGTGCTTTCCTGGTCCAAAAAGTCCAGGAACACCATCCCCAGCCGGCAGGCCATGGGGCCGCCGCCGAATGTGGTGCCATGGCTGCCGGCGGTGAGCGCGGTGGCGGCCTCGCCGCGCGCCAGGATCACGCCCAGCGGATATCCGCAGGCGATGGGTTTGGCGGCAATCACGATATCGGGGATGACGCTGGTCCATTGGAATGCAAACGCCTTGCCCGTGCGGCCCAGCCCGCACTGGATTTCATCCGCAATCAACAGCGCCTGGTGCTGGCGGGCGAGGTCGGCGGCGGCGGCCAGAAACGCGGGGTCAATCTCGCGAATGCCGCCCTCGCCCTGCACCGGCTCGATCAGGATGGCGGCGGTCCTGGCATTCACCGCGGCCGCGAGCGCGGCCTGGTCGTTGGCCGGCACGAAGCGTACGCCCGGCAGCAGCGGTCCGAACGGCGCCCGGTACTTTTCCGTGCCGGTCACCGACACCGCGCCCGTGGTGCGCCCGTGGAAGGAGTGATCGAGCGCGATCAGCTCGATCTTATCGGGCGCAATGCGCTGCGCCACGGCGCGCGCCACCTTGATGGCGCCCTCGGCGGCTTCAGCCCCGCTAACGGTGAAAAACGCCCGCTCCATGCCGCTCAGCCGCGTCAGCCGCTCCGCCAGCGGTCCCTGGAATTCGTTGTAGTAAAGGTTCGAGGTGTGGATCAACTTGCGGCTCTGGTCCTTGATGGCCTCGAGCACTTTGGGATGGGCATGGCCCATGGCGTTGACCCCGATGCCGGTGATGGCGTCGAGATACTTTGTGCCGGCGCTGTCAAAGACGAATACGCCCTTGCCGCGCTCCAGCAGCACCGGCTGGCGGGAATAGGTGGGAAACAGATATTGCTGTTCCAGTGACCGGATGTGGTCGAGTTTGGCGTCCATGGGAGTCCAGAATACCCGGAACCGAGCCCGTCGCGCCACGCCCAGGCGCACGAGGCCGCCGGCGCCCGCGCCAACCCGCAAGCGGGATGCGCGGCAGAGCCGCGCTGGGGCCCGCGCCAACCCGCAAGCGGCGCGCGGCCGAGAACCGCTGAGGCCCGCTGAGGCCCGCGTCAGCCCGCAAGCGGGACGCGCGGCAGAGCCGCGCTTCGCGGGAGTCGCGCCGTCGGCGCGAAGGGCCGCGGAATTCCAACGGGGTGAAAGCGCCAGTGGCGCTTTCACCGCTCCCGGTTAACGAAGCGGTGTGGCCCGACCTCTAGCAAAAGGCCGCTCGCGCCCCCTTGGGCTCGCCGGCCCCGGGCCGGCGCTCCACAGCTCTTCGAGTGCGGGCCCGGCGCTGCGAGCGTCTCAGCCGGGCAGGGGCAGGGGCTCGCGCCCGTCAATGTAGCGAGCGTCTCAGCGTGCAGGCGCCCGCGCCCATCAATTGTTGTATCCTCACTTGTTCGCCTTTTTTCAGGAGCGCACATGATGATCCGTCGCATTGTTTGGGTTCTGGCCGCTGCCACGTTGGCCTTGGCGGCGCAAACGATTAACCCGGCGCTGTATTCCGGCATCAACTGGCGCATGGCCGGGACCTTCCGGGCAGGACGCACCGACGCCGTCGCCGGCAACGCCCACCAGCTCGACACCTATTACATGGGTGCGGTGGATGGCGGCGTCTGGAAGTCCAACAACGACGGCACCACCTGGGTGCCCATCTTCGACCACGAACCCGTGCCCTCCATTGGCGCCATCGCGGTGGCGCCCTCGAATCCCGACGTCATCTATGTCGGCACCGGCGAGGACGATCCGCGCAGCCAGTTCTCCGAAGGCGACGGCATGTTCAAGTCCTCCGACGGCGGCACGACCTGGACCCGCATCGGCCTTGAACCAACCAGGCAAATCGGGCGCATTGTCGTCGCTCCCAACGATCCGAACCGCGTCTACGTGGCCGCCCTCGGCAATGCCTACGCCGCCACCCCCGAGCGCGGCGTCTACCGCTCGACCGACGGCGGGCAAACCTGGCAAAAGGTCTTGTTCACGAACGACAACACCGGCGCCATCGATCTCTCCCTCGACCCCAGCAACCCGCAGGTGATTTACGCCGCCCTGTGGGCGACGCGCCGTCCGCCCTGGACCGTCTATCCCTCGTCGCATGAGCCCGGCAGCGGCTTGTATAAATCGGCCGATGGCGGCAGCACCTGGACGCATCTGACCAGCGGGCTGCCGGCCGATCCCGGACGCATCGGCGTGGCCGTGGCGCCCGCCGACCCCAACCGCGTCTACGCCATGGTGGATGCGGGCGCCAAAGACGGCGGCCTGTACCGCTCCGATGATGCCGGTGCGACCTGGAAGCTGATGGACAACGAAAACCGCATCTGGAACCGCGGCTGGTACTTCGAGTCGATCACGGTCGATCCCAAGGATGAAAACACGCTGTACGCGATCAACACCACGGTCTATAAATCTACCGACGGCGGCGCCAGCTTCGATGCCTTCCGCGGCGCGCCGGGCGGGGACGATTATCACCAACTGTGGATCAATCCCAGCGATGACAGCCACATGGTGCTGGCCAGCGATCAAGGCACCATCGTGACCGTCAATGGCGGCAAGAGCTGGAGTTCGTGGAACAATCAGCCGACGGCGCAGCTCTACGACGTTACCACCGACAACCGCGACCCCTATTGGATCTACGGCGCGCAGCAGGACAGCAACAACAACGGCGGCGCCGCCGCCAGCGCGGGACCGAATGGGGGGCGGGCGACGTTTGGCACCGGCTGGACGGGCGAATGTGCCGCCGGAGAAAGCGGCGGCATCGCCGCCGATCCGTTGGCCACGGAAGAACTCTATGGGGGCGAGGTGAGCAAGTGCACGCCCTCCACCGGCAAGCGCGAGAGCATTTCGCCGCTGGTGGCCTATCCGGGGCAATACTTCCGCAAGACCTGGACGCTGCCCCTCGCCTTCTCCATGGCCGACAAGCACGAGTTGTTCTTTGCCAACCAGTTCCTGTTCGAAACCGATAACGGCGGCGCCGCGTGGCGCAAAATCAGCCCCGATCTCACCCGTGAGAATCCCGGCGTTCCCTCCAACCTCGATCCCGCCACCGCCAACGACACCACCTACGGCGAGCGTGCCAACGGACCGCGCTGGGGCGTCATCTACTCCATCGGCCCCTCGCCGCTGCAGCCGCATGAAATCTGGGCGGGCACCGATGACGGATACATTCAGGTCACCGGCAACGACGGTCAGACGTGGCAAAACGTCACCCCGCCCGAGCTGACGCCCTGGAGTAAGGTCATCAAGATCAAGGCGTCGCACTATAACCCGGAGGAAGCGTTTGCCGCCGTGGACCGGCACCGCCTCAACGACAATCGCCCCTACATCTACCGCACCACCGACGGCGGGAAAACCTGGACCAACATCGTCAACGGGATTCCCGACAATCAATATCTGGAGTCGCTCACCGAAGACCCCGTGCGCAAAGGACTGCTCTACTGCGGCACCAACCGGGGCGTTTATGTGTCCTTCGACAACGGCAATGACTGGCAGTCGCTGCGGCTGAACATGCCGCCGGTCGAAATCCGCGGCTTCGCCTTCCACGGCAAGGCGCTGGTGATCGCCACCTTCGGGCGCTCGTTCTGGGTCATGGACGACATCAGCCCGCTGCGCCAGGTGAATGTGTCCATGAACGACGCCCCGGCGGTGCTGTACAAGCCCGAACCGGCGGCGATTCCCAACGGCAGCAGCCGCTCCTACGGCGGCAGCGACCCCGCCAAAGAAGTGGCGCAGTTGGATCCGATGCTGGTCATCTCCGCCGACGCGCCCCCTTCGGGCGCGGTCATTCACTACTACCTGAGAGCCGACAGCGGCCCGGTCACGCTCGAAATTCTCAATAGCGCCGGACAAGTGGTGCGGCAATACAGCAGCACGCAACGGGTGCGACAGCAGAACCCCAAGACCATGGTGGTGGCGGCGGTGTTTGCGCAGACGCCGCCGGTGTTGAGCGCGGCCGCCGGCTCGCATGAGTGGAGCTGGGATTTCCGCGAGGTCAAACCAGGCGCGGCAACTGGCGGCCGCGGCCGCGGCGGTTTCGGCCGCGGCGGCGGCGGAGGCCAGGGTGCGGCGCCGGGAATGTACACGGTCCGCCTGCTCGCGGACGGACACCAGTACACCCAGCCGCTCACCGTCACGCTCGCGCCCGGTGCAACCTATACGGCCGAGGCGGCGCAACAGCAGCAGCTCGCTGCTCAGGCCCAGGCACTCGCGGCCCAGGTTGCGCGCGCCCGGAGCCAGGCCGCCCACGTGCGCAGCCAGCTCACGGGCCTCGAGTCCCAGGCGAGCGGCAGCCTTGCGGCGTCGCTCAGATCGCTGAACGAGCAGGTGCGCGCGATCGAGGGCTATGCCGCCGAGCCGCCCAATCCGGACGCCTCCGGCGAGGGCGACGCCACCCCGGCCCCCACCAGCTTGACCGGCCTCACCGGCATCCTCGGCCAACTCGCGGGCGCGGCCCAAACCGCGCCTTATGCCACCGCGGAGGCGGGTTTTGCCAAGGCCAAAGTGATGGCCGAGGCGCAGCTGGCGAAGTGGAATCAGCTCAAGACCACGCAGTTGACGGCGCTCAACGGTCAGCTCCAGCATGCCAACCTCGCCCCGATTACGTTGACTGGCAACCGCCGCTAGCCCTAATACTGTTCACTTAGCATTTCTGCGGTGGTATCCTGCAGGAGAGGTACAGGAGGCCGCATTGGCGCGAACCGTTGCCGAACTGCCTGCCGGGGCACGTATCACCGACTACGTCAGCCT
>JBOGKJ010000383.1:0-5158 GCA_050745565.1 Terriglobales bacterium
CCACAGCCCGGCGATTGCTGTATCAGCGCTCCGAGCGTCTCAGCGAGCAGGGGCAGGGGCCCGCGCCAGTCAGTGAGCCGGCGAGCCACCTCAGGAGGCACCTTGGAGGCGCCCTGAGCAGAGCGGACGCGCGTTGCCGCCAAGCGAATATCGGCCGCAGCCCGACCCCCGGGGCCCCCGAGGCGCTGGCGCCTTGGGGTGGGAGCTCCGGGGCCGCCAAGGCGCTGGCGCCTTGGGGCGGGAGCCCCGGGAGGGCGTCCTGAGAAGGACGGCCGTGTCGCTTCCGGCTGGGCGCAGCCCCGCGAGGCTCGCGTCGGCTTGGGCTCACCGGGCCCCGGGCCGGCGCTCGACAGCCCGTCGAGTGCGGGCGCGGCGCTGCGAGCGTCTCAGCCGAGCAGGGGCAGGGGCCCGCGCCCGTTAATAGGCTCCGCGTCAGCAACTGTTGATAGATGCGCTCATAGGCCGTGGCCATGCGCACGATTCCGAACCGCTCGCGCGCCCGGGCTCGCGCCTGCACTCCCCAGGCACGGCATAGGGCAGGTTGGTCTACGAGGCGTGCAAGCTGTCGCGCCAGATCGTCGCCGTCGTTTTGGTGAAAAAACACCGCCGCATCTCCCCAAACTTCCCGAAAGCTCGGAATGTCGTTGAGCAGCAGGGCACAGCCTGCGGAGGCGGCTTCAAGCGGCGCCAGGCCGAACGGTTCGTACGCGCTCGGGGCGATATAGACCCGGGCACGCGCGAGCAGAGCGGGCAGTTGCCGGTGCGGCACCGAACCCAACCAGCGCACCCGAGGCCCGGACTGGGCCAGCGTGGGTGCTGAGTCAACCCATTGTTTCTGCCGCGGGCCGGCAATCAGCACCGGGCAGGGCAGCCGCCGGCCGAGCAGCAGCCCAAATTGCTTGGCCTCATCCCAACCGCGGCCGACGGTCACCGCCATGCGCTGCCTGCGCCGCGGCGCTCGCCGCCCGGCGGAGCCGTTGTGAATCACCTCCGAGCCGCTGAAACCAAATTGCGCGGCAAGGTCGCCGGCGCAGGCGGCACTGGGCGCCACAACGGCCGCGGCGCGGTCCAGTGCAGCCCGCGCCAGTCCGCCGTACCAGCGGTGATAGGCGTCGTCGGGCGGGGGCGAGTGCCGGACCCATCGCCACCAGGAGATGACGTCACTGTGCACGCCCAGCAGCGTCGGCAGCCCGGGAAGCGAGTTCACAAAGGCAAACTGATTGGCATGCAGCAGATCGGGCCGCCAGGCCGCTGCCACCGCGCTGAGGTGGGCACGGGCTCGGCCGAGGTCGCCTTGCAGCCGGCGCAGCCCGGCCTCGCCGTCGGTGGGCGTCATCCACTCCAGCGGAAAGGGCGCATCCGGGCTGCCAAACCGGACCAGGCGGACAGCATGGCCGCGGCGGCGCAACCCGGCCGCCAGCGCCGCCGCATGCATGCCGAGGCCCCCGAAGGCGTCACTGGTGATCAGCAGCCGCATCCGGCGGTCAGCCCGTCAGCCCGAACGCCCGCAACTCGGCGGTGGCGTGCTCCTGGGTGAGCGGCCGGCGCCCCGCGGTGGGGCCCGCGGGGGCGTTGGGCTGGTCTTGCAACCACTCGGCAAGCTCGCCCATGCCGGCCGCCAGCGTCACGGCTGGCGAAAACCCCAGCAGACGCCGGGCGGCGCTGATGTCGGCGACACAATGGCGCGCATCGCCCACGCGAAAGCGGCCGGTGACGTGGGGCTCAAGCGCGACCCCCAACGCCTCGGCGATGCTGCGCGCAAGCCGCTCGACGCTCAAGGTCTTGCCGCTGGCCACGTTCAGCACCTTGCCGATGGCTTCGGGCCGCTCCAGCGCCAACTGGCAGGCGGCGGCCACGTCATGCACACTGACCAGGTCGCGCAACTGGGCGCCATCCTCGAATATTCGCGGCGCCCTGCCCGCCAGCAATTCGGCGGCGAACACGGCGGCAACGCCGGTGTAAGGATTGGACAAGGCCTGGCGGGGGCCGTAGGCGTTGAAAAAGCGCAACGCCACAGTCGGCAGTTCATAAGTGCGCCCGAACAACAGGCACATCTCCTCCTGCATGTATTTGGTCAAGGCGTAAATGGAGCCCAACTGCGGGCGTTTGCCCTCGTCGGTGGGCAGCGGCTCGAGCGGACTGTGGCAGGCGTCGCAACGCGGCTCCCATTGTTGTTGACGCAAGGCGCTGAGGGTGCGTCCGGCAACTTCGGGCTGGCCGCCGCAGCCGGGGCAGCCATAACGGCCTTCCCCGTACACCGACATCGAGCCCGCCACCAGCAGCCGCGAGAACCCCTGCCCGGCTTGCCGCTGGCGCCGTAGCATGGCTTCAAGCAGCACGGCCGTGCCTTGGAGATTGACCTCGTTGTAGCGGGCAATTTGGTAGAGCGACTGGCCCACCCCCACCACGGCGGCAAAATGCACCACGGCCGTGACGCCGATCAGCGCCCGCTCGACCGCGCGCGGATCGAGCACGTTGCCGATCTGCAATTCCGCATCCGGATGGAGATAGCTCGGCGCCCCGTGAGGATGAACCTGGGGGTCGAGCGCATCCAGCAGCCGCACCTGGTAGCCCGCCTGCAAGAGCCGGTCGGCGAGATGCGAGCCCAGGAAGCCGGCCCCCCCGGTGATGAGCACCCGTGGCCGGTCCCCGTTGCCATTCATCGCCTGCCCTCCTCGCCAGCTCCCACCAACTCGCTTTCCCGCCGGCAGGGCGCCCGGTTGCCGTAGCGCTGAGCCACCCAGCGCGCGAAGCGGGCAAATTCGGCGCGCGCCTCCGGCCGCGGCGGTGAGGCATAGTGGGCCTCGATCCCAAGCGGCGCTGGGGTGTAGCACAGCGTGACGGTCACCTCGAACTCCGCCAGCGCTTCCATCTGCTCGTCAAACCAGGCTTCAGCCCCATCCCGGTACCAATCCGCCCAACTCAACCCTGTCCGAAGTTTGCGCACGCCCAGCCGGCGGAGCCAGCCCACGGCGTCATATAGCCGGGGATCGCGAAAATGGAACCACTGACAAATGCCGAGCCCGGACGGGAACTCGCTGCAGGCCGGCTTCGGGCTGCCATCGGCCCGAATCAGCCCCATATAGTAGTGGCGGTAATAGGCTGAACCTTCGCTCTCGCGATGGCGCGTGGTCGCCTCCCAGCCCGGGGGCAGATCGAAAAGGCTATACCAATAGACCCGTTCCGCGCAGTCGCGCAGCAGCCGCGCCGTCGTCGCCAGCCCAAACTGCTGCACCTCATCGGCGCCGAACGAACTCGCCCCTGCCTCACTTACCCACACCGGCAGGCCCGCGGCCGCTTCAATTTCGGCCATTTTTTGCGGCCACTGCGAGATATTCCAGTGATTCCAATCCAGCGGGAATCCATGAATGGCCACCCGGTCCAGGTGCGCCAACAGTCCATAGCTCGCCAGCAGGCGCATGAACTGGGCATCCACCGGCGAAATCCCGCCCAGCACCAGCGTCAGCGCCGGCTGCACCGCCCGCACCGCCACCGCCGCCGCCTGGGCCATGGCCGCAAATCCCCGCCACTCTGGATCGAGGTGGAAATCCCAGTGCGACAGGTTGTTGGGCTCGTTCCATAGCATCAGCGCATCCAGCACATCAGGCTCCGCACCCGCATAGATGGAGCGAACTCTGCCGATGGTTTGTTGTTTACCCCCCGAAGGGTTCAGACTCCCACTTCAGGGCCGCCCCGCATTTGTGACGAAACGGCGGCAGAGGTTCGCCGGCGGCGAGGCGGCGCGGCCGCCCTTTTCTGGACGCCCTCTCGTTGGTCGGGCTGCGGCCGAAATTCGCTTGGCGGCAACGCGCGCCCGCTCTGCTCAGGGCGCGTCCAAGTTGCCTCGTTTGGTGCGGGCCGCAGCGCGGCTTCGCCGCGCGCGCCACTGCGGCAGGAACTTGATAGTTGTCCAGTTTTCCCTTGTAAGCGATTGAAAACCCTGGAAAAGCGGCTGGAGGCGTGATGTTGCCGCGGGCGGCTCTGCGGGGCTGAAACAGGGGCGCCTTTTGCAGGGCGGGAGAAGCCGGCGCTGCCCGAGGTTGAGGTGGTAGCGCATCTGCTCGGTGAACGCGCCACCGGCGCGTTCGCCCGTCCAAGTTGCCTCGCACTGACCGGCACCGGCGTTGCAGTTTGGGTGCGGGCCGCAGCGCGGCGTCGCCGCGCGCGCCACTGCGGCAGGAACTTGATAATTGTCCAGTTTTCCCTTGTAAGCGATTGAAAACCCTGGAAAAGCGACTGGAGGCGTGATGTTGCCGCGGGCGGCTCTGCGGGGCTGAAACGGGGGCGCCTTTTGCAGGGCGGGAGAAGCCGGCGCGGCCCGAGGTTGAGGTGGTAGCGCATCTGCTCGGTGAACGCGCCATCGGCGCCTTCAGCCGTGCAAGTTGCCTCGCATTGACCGGCACCGGCGTTGAAGTTTTGGTGCGAGCCGCAGCGCGGCTTCGCCGCGCGCGCCACTGCGGCAGGAACTTGATAGTTGTCCAGTTTTCCCTTGTAAGCGATTGAAAACCCTGGAAAAGCGACTGGAGGCGTGAGGTTGCCGCGGGCGGCTCTGCGGGGCTGAAACGGGGGCGCCTTTTGCAGGGCGGGCACAGCCGGCGCGGCCCTCGGTTGAGGTGGCAGCGCAATGTCAACCGAGGGCCGGGTTGGGGCTTGTGGGGCTCCCGGCGCGGCCTGGCAGAAAGCGGGAGCGGGGACGGCGGTGCGAGCGTCTGAGTCGAGCCCGCGCTGCGGCCGGCGCCAACAACGGTGCGGACCTGGGCCTCAACCGGCGCGATGCGATGAATCGTCAACTCCAACGGACTCCCCGGCCGTCGCTGCGGGCAGCACAACCAGAGTTGGATGCCAACCGGGCAGCGTGCAGTTGGCCAACTCCCAAAACAAGCTGACAAGCGGTGGCAGTCACGCCGTACCGGCGACAGAAAACCTTGATCTCGCCGAATAGCGAGCGGCGCGGCCGCCCTGCTCAGGGCGGCCTCGCGCTGCTCCCACCCCAAGGCGCAAGCGCCTGGGGGGCCCCGGGGGCCGGGCTGCGGCCGGAATGCGCCCAGCGACCAGGCGCGCCCGCTGGGCTCGGTGAAAGCGCCAGCGGCGCTTTCACCCGTGCAAGTCGCTTCGTTTCGCAGTCCATGCGGGCGGGGCCGGCCGGCGGCCGGCCTGG
>JBOGKJ010000384.1:0-8247 GCA_050745565.1 Terriglobales bacterium
CTGATGAAAAATGCCAGGTGGCCCTCCGGCAGCCAGTCGCGCGGGCAGGGCGGGAACAGCAAGCTCTGGTCTGGAGCGCAGCGGCGAAAACTGGTCGGCATGCTTCTACTTACGTTTCCAATCCGCCTAGGTTTCTGCCGCGCACGCTCCTAGGAGCGGAAGCACTGTGCCAATAATGCCGAGGCGGTTTGCCTGGCGATAATTAACGAGCAGGGCGAACGAGGAGATCGGCATGGTTGGCAAGTAGGAACGGGGTACGTTGGTGGCGCCCGGGGCGGCCGCAGAACGGAGCGGGGGCGAGCCCGCGGCAGCGGGATTGGCGACGCGGAGTGGAGCGGCCGCCTCGCGGGATGGGGGCCGGGCGGTTGAGCCCAACCCGGAGATGGAGGCCAGGCCGAAGCGGCACGCCGATGAGTTGCGCGCGCTGCACCGCAGCGCACGCCGCCAGTTGTCGGGCGCGGGCCCCTGCCCCTGCTCGCTGAGACGCTCGCAGCGCCGTGCCCGCACTCGCAGGGCTGTGGAGCACCGGCGCGGGGCCCGGCGAGCCCAAGGGGGCGCGAGCGGCCTCTCGCTCGGCGGAATCACGGTTGCTGTGGTCACCCGAACTGCCGCGTGGCGCCGGTCGGCGGCCGGCGCGCGGGTCGGCGACCCGCCCCACACGGGAGGTGGCGCCGGTCGGAAGGCTGCTGGTTTTGCCACACCTACGTTGATTCGGCCCTGGAGTGCCTTGGCGCCGATTTTGCCCGCAGTGCAAACGGCGCGACTCCCGCGAAGGGCGTCGCGCTCCCGACCCCTGGCATGCGCGTGCGCGCGAACACTGGGAGGCACTCCAGCAAGCCAGGGCGGCGCTACGCCTGGTGTACCGGAACAATCGGCCGAGAAATGAAAAACCTGTTGCCGGGCACCTGAATCTGGTTAACGAGAAACGGATCGAGCCCAAACTTCTTGTACCCGACCTTAATCGCGTCCGCGTACGCAGCGTAGATCCCTATCAGCAGGTCATCCTTGATCAGGACATACTTCCCCGGCTCGCTGATCAGCTCAGGGAGTTTCGATTCATAGGTGGCAAGCTCACGTTCGAGGGTCGTGGCCCGAAATTTCCCTGGCATACAGGAAACCCCTGCACGCTTCGTGCCACCCCAACTCAGAGCCGAATCAACGCCGCTGTAGCCCGGCAGGCCGGCCCAATGCGGCTTTTTCATCAGGAAAAGCCGCACGCCGCTGCCCAGAGCGGCATACGCCTACGCAGTTTCTACTCCAGGGTGTTCCAATGTTCCGCCCGGGAGTCCGATTGCAACAAAATTAATGCAGTGGCGGAAGTGCATCGGAGTCGAACCGATCAAACGCCCAAAGGACGTCCCACTGGTTTTGAAGACCAGGGCAGCCACCCGGCCACATGCACTTCCAACTCTATGTTACTGCGCGGTTTAGGCTCGTTGCATCAGGCGCGGCGTGGGTGGGGGCGTGGGGGATTTTGTGGGGACTTCGGGCGCGACCCACAGCGCGGCGGCGCGGGCCAGGGCATCGCGCTGGGGATGGACATATCGCTGCGTGGTGGTGACTTGGGTGTGCCCGAGCAACGCGGCGACGGTGAAGGCGTCGAGGCCGGCCTCGGCCATGCGGGTGGCGGCGGTGTGCCGCAGGCCATGCAGCGAGAGCGCACCCAGCTCGAGGCTGCGGCAGACGCGGTGATGCTCGGCGCGAAGCGTGCGCAGGGCGGGCGGCGGGTCGCCCCAGGCGCGCTTGACGTCGCGGGCGTGGAGCTGGCGCTGGCGCGCGAACAGAGCCATGGCGGTGGGCGTGAGCGGGAGTGTCTTGTGGCCGCGACCCTTTTTCGGCGCTGTCACGGCTCCGCCGGCGAGGTCCGCGCGCGCCCAGGTGAGCCCCAGCGCTTCGCTCGGCCTGAGGCCGGTGTGCAGGATGAGGCCGGCGATCGGGGCGAGCTCAGGCAGCATTGCATCCAGGTAGGCGGCCTCGACCGCGCGCGGCAGAATGGCGGTGGCACGGCGACCGCCGGGGAGCAGCCGCACCGCCGGCGCGCGTTCGATCTCGCCCCACTCGACCGCCAGGCGCAGGCCGCGGCGCAGGACGGCCAGGCCGTGGTTGGCGCTATTGACCGCGAGGCCGTCCGCAGTCAAGCCGGCGGCGTAGGCGGCGATGCGCTCGCCGGTGATGGCGTCCAGGCGCATGCGGCCGAGGTGCGAGCGCGCCCGGCGGCGGCTCCAATCTTGGTAGTAGGCGGCGGTGGGAGCGCTGGCGATGGCCTTCTGATGGGCGACGACGCGCGGCAGCAGCTCGGCCAGCGTGGAGGGCAGGCGGGCAGGAGTGAGGCCGGCGGCGGCCTCGACGTGGGCCGCGAGGCGGCGGTTGATGGTGTGTGTGCTCGCCCGGTGGCGGCGGCCAGCCAGGCGGAACCCGTACCACCGAACGCCGCCGCGTCGGTAGAGGCCCATGAGAGCGAGTGTAACACCGCAGGGTGCGGGGCAAGGAGGGCCAATGGGTGACTGTGGCGTGCTGGGGTGCGAGTCGCGGCCGACGGTCGGCTCGCTGCTGTGCGGGGACCATCGCGAGAAGTGGCGGCGCTGGCGAGAGCGGCATCCGCACGGCACGATTAACCACTGGATTGCCGCCGTCGCGCCCGACGCGCTCGGCGTCAGCCAGCCGCGCGCCACGTCCCGCGCCGATACTGCGTCCCGCACCACGATCAGCGCCGCCACGAACCGCTTCTCTGGCTCGGTCAGTTGGAACTGCGCCGGCTGCTCGATCGCTTGCTGGATGCGCACGCCCTCGGCTGGCGTCAGCGCCCGCCCGAATAGCCGCGCTTCCTCGCGGTAGAGCCCTTCGGCGATGCGCATGCCCTGCAGTGCGGCGAATTCGCGCCGCCCCAGATACGCCCGCAGCGCCAGCCGTGCCTCGCCGCTCACGCCGTGATAGCGCGACATCCGGGCGTCCACCGCCGTCCCCGCGCGCGCCAGCGGTTCGGTCGCCTTATCCCACGCCCGGAACGCCGCCGCCGCCGGCCCGCGCTCGAGCTCGCGCAATGCCGTCTGCTGCGCCGGCTCCCGCAGCGCCGGCCACTCGCTCAGCGCTGCAGCGACTCTGGCATGGGCTTCAGGTTTGCGATAATGCGGCGCAGGATGTGATCCTGCCCCGGGGGCGCCGGTGCCTGCTGTGCCAGCCTTTCGATGGCTGAGCGCCGGGCCTCCGGGTTTTTGCTCTCCGTCGCCACTTCCCAGGTCAGCCAGCTTGCGCCCTGCGGCGTTGCCGCTGTCGGCCCGTTCGATTCCTTCATCGCCCCACCTCTCCCTGATTTGACCACGGTAAAACGCCCTCCAGTGCTCGCCCTCGGCCGTCCCTAACCCAAGCTCGCTGTAGCGCCGCGTCAGCAACCTGGCGCCCACCTCGGCCGCAATCATGCGCGCGGCCTCGGCCTCCCACAGCCCGCGCGCAGTCGCCCGCTCGGCATCGGGCAAGTAGAGCTTGGCTACTCGTGACCCGGCGCGCAGCGCGCCGTTTACCAACTCCTCGGCCGCTGCCAAGGTCGTGGCGTTTCCCGCCCGGCCCGCGTCCGCCTGCGTCTGCCAAAGGTGCGTCATCTCCTCCTGCCGCGCGACGGTAGCTTCCGGGTGCTTGTGCAGCACCACGGTCAGCCCATCTGGTGATCGCTCCAGCAGCGGTGCCAAGCCGGGCATCACGTTGGCCTTCGCCAGCGCCGCCACGCCTGCGAAGTTGACGAAGGCTGCCGCCGATCCGGACAGGTCGTCGCCCAGCACCGCCTGTGCCAGCTTCCCGAACTCGTTCCAGGTCGGTTTCGAGAGGTACAGCACGCCCGCGCGGCCGCCCGGTGCCAGCGTGCGCACGGCGCGGGCGCTGTGCGTGGAGGTGCTGGCGTGACGGTCGCGCGCGAGCCGGAGTCCGAGCGGGAGCGTGTGCCGCCATTGCTGGCGATGGCCGGGGCGGCCGGGGGTGTGGGGAGTTTTGTGGGGACTGAGTGCTACGGAGCGCTACCGGAAGGTGGTGGCGAGTGACGGCCCTTGCCTTTACAGTGGTCCGGTAGCGGCCAGTACCAGCCGGTAGGGGGCGAATTTGGTTTTGAAGACCAGGGCAGCCACCCGGCCACATGCACTTCCGCCAGTAAGATTACAGCGGGACCCGGTCGCCTGTCTTCTTGGCCGGCCTTGCTAATTGCTAACTGCCAACTGCTAATCGCTAACCGCTAATCGCTTCTACCCCAGAAAAGGCTGGGCACGCTTGGCGGCAAGCGAACCGGGGTAGTCGTCGCGCAGCCGTTCGGCCATGGGGCGCAAACTGGTGTGGTCCTGGGTGCGTTTGTAGAAGCAGACAGCGTGCCAGTATATGGCATCGGCAGCGGCCGCCGTCCGCGGCCACTGCCGCATGACGCCATCGTAGACATCCTCGGCCGCCTGCCAGCGCTTTTCGACAAACGCCAGCCGCGCGCGGCCCAGGTCAAGCTGCGCCTGAAATTCCTCGCGCGGCAGGTAGCCCTCGAGCCGGAAGCGCTCAACGCCGCCCGCATCCAGTAGCAGTACCGTGGGCGTCCACAGCACGCCGAAGCGATGGAAAGCGGGGCCATTTTGCTTGATGTGCGCCTGCACCGTCAGGAAGTGGTCTTGGATGAGCGTGGCGACATCCGCGTTGCCATAGGATTCGGCTTCCAGCCGAACACATCCTGTTCAATTGGGGGCGGCGGTGAAATCGAGCAGTAGGGGTCGTCCCTGCGATTTGGCCGTAGCCAGAGCAGCATCAACATCGTGGTTCCAAGTGATGGCCATGGTGCCCTCCTCGATTGATTATAAATCTTCGCAAAAGCGGCCCTCGGCGGGAACTTTTGCGGACCGCCAGCGTCGGTATCATCGTCTAATGAAATTGAGCGTCTAATCAAATTGAGCGATGCGATATTGGGGCCTGCTTGCCGTTAAGTTGATGATCGCGGCTGCCGCCGTCGTCGGGCTGTGGACGGTCGTGAGCTGGATGCTGCCGCCGGCGCCGGGCGGACTGCTGGCCGACTGGCCGCGATTCGGCAGCGACTTGTCGTACACCTTCGGCGTCGGCCTGGCGGTAATCGTCGGGTTCGGGCTGGGATGGCTGTGCGCGGTGGACCAGGTGTACCGCTGCCGGGTTTGCGCGCGGCGGCTCAAAATGCCGCAGTCGGAAGGCAACTTTGCCCGCGTCATGCTGGGCGGCACCCCGTTCACGGAGTACATCTGCACCTACGGTCATGGGAAGCTGAGCGTGCCCGACGTCCACTTGGCCAGCAGCCGGGCCATGCGGTGGATTGGATACGGGAGTTTGTGGGAGAACCTGATGGAGGCCGAGCACCGCGCCGAGCAGCAGCGCTAGTCCGCATTTCTCACAGTCAGGTCGCGGCGCTCGCGTCCAGGCGCGGCGCGCCCTAAAAAATGGGCGGCGATATCGAGCGGCGATCAGGACGCGCTGTCGGGACGACGATGGCACCAGGGCAGGTGCTGCGCCGCCCATTTTTCTAGACGGGCGCGCTATGCCGCGCGTGGCAGCGGCTGGGTTAGTGAGAAATGCGGACTAGCCGTTAGCCGTTAGCCATTAGCCGTTAGCCATTAGGCGCTAGCCGCTAGCCGTTAGCCGTTACGGCAGAATCACGGTTGCTGTGGTCATCCGAACTTCCGCATGGCGCCGGCCGGCGGCCGGCGCGCGGGTCAGCGACTCGCCCCATCACGGGAGGTGGCGGGGGTCGGAAGGCTGCTCGTTTTGCGCTAGCCCGGTGGGCGGTGGCCCGGAGGGGGATGCACCCACCGGGAGCAGGAGGGGCATCGAAAGGGGCATGGCTGAGAAACCGCCCGCTCCACGTCCGGTGTGTCCCAAGTGCCATTTGGCCGTCCGCGAAGATCAGAACGCGGTCTCTTACGAGGGCGCCTTTTACCACCGTGGCTGCGCGCCCAACATTGGCCGCGCCAACGACCGCAAGGACGACCCATTCGCCGACACGACGCCGATCTCGATTTGAGGCGGCGCCGGGCTTGCTGACCTATAATGGCGCTTCATTAGCTCAGGAGGCCTATGAAGCTGAACTTTGGCAGTCTGGCCGTGGTGCTGGTCGCCGTTGCAGTGTATTTGTGGCGCGCACCTGGGCTGACGTGGACTCCGTGGCATATCGCGGGGGTGGCGATGGTGCTGCCGGCGTTCGTGCTGTTTGTGCTGGCACGCATTCAACTGGGGAGCGCGTTCAGTGTGCAGGCGAAGGCGAGCAGGCTGGTGACGACGGGGATTTACGCGCGCATCCGCAACCCGATTTACGTGTTCGGCGGAGTGATGGTCGCAGGCGCGATCATTGGGCTGCAGCGTCCGTGGTTGCTACTGATCTTCCTGGTTCTGATCCCGATGCAGGTGCTCCGGGTGCGGCGGGAAGAGCAAGTGCTGGAGGCGACGTTTGGGGAGGCCTATGCGGCCTACAAGCGGGCCACGTGGTTTTGAAGGCGCCGGCCGCCGGGCGCTGAACGCGCCGTAATGATCATCAGGTGGTGCTAGTATTGATGCCGGAGGCGGCATGCGCACCACGGTGACGATTGACGACGAGCTGCTGGCGAAGGCGCGGCGCTACACAGACATTGAGGGAACTTCGGCGCTGGTGCAATTGGCGCTGAAGCGTTATGTCGAGACGGAGGCGTCACGGCGGCTGGCCCGCATGGGCGGCACGCAGCCTCAGTTGAAGGTTCCGCCACGGCGGGGGCCGCTGCGCTGATGGTGCTGGTTGACACCTCGGTTTGGATACAGCACTTGAGGTATGGCGAGGCCAGGCTGGTCAGCTTGCTGGGCGAGCGCGAGGTGCAGTGCCACCCTTTCGTGCTAGGCGAACTGGCCATGGGCAATCTGCGGCGGCGGGCAGCGACATTGGAGGAGCTGACCCGGCTGCCCATGGCCGCGCTGGCCTCTGACGCTGAGGTCCGGTCGCTGGTTGAGAGCCGGCGGCTACATGGGCGTGGCCTCAGCTACAGCGATGCTCACTTGCTGGCATCGCTGCGGTTGGCGTCGGATGCGACGCTGTGGACCGCAGATCAGAAGCTTCGCCAGGCAGCGGCGGAAATGGGGCTTGAATACGCTGGCCGACGGCCGGGCTGGGCGGGGATGGTGCAGTAAGCCGCCGTATACTGGTTTCGAGGCGCCGATGTATAGGCTGCTCATTGCCGCGGTGGCGGGCTTGTCGCTTTGGGCTGGTGCACAGCGGCCGGCGCCGGTGCCCGCGTCCAGCTACCCCGGGTTGATCTTCACGCTCAGGACCGCCAGTGGGGCGACGGTGTTTACGGCTGGCGCTCGGATTCAGCTTGAGCTTGATTTCCAGTCCACGCTGCCGGGGCGGTACATTGCCACGATCGGCAATGTATTTCCGGGCCGCACGGACGCGACGCTCCACGTCACACCGGCCGGCGGGTGGCACGATCCGCTGGCGGACTTCTACCGGACGTTGGGCGGGTCCGGCTGCAGTTGCTTGGAGACGGTTGCACCGCTGACGCTGAAACCGTCGCTGCAGCCGATCGAGCTCAACGCGTTTGCCCGCTTCGATGAGCCCGGAACCTACACCGTTGTGGCGAGCACCTATCGAGTGTCGCGGCCTCTACCGGGCAAGCCACGGCTCCCCGGGAAGCAGATATTCATCTCCTCCAGCCCGCTCCGGATCACGATCAAGGCGCCGCCGGCGGGATGGGTCGCCGCCGAGCTTGCCAGTGCTGAAGCGCAGCTACAATCCGCGATGGTCCGCCCCAACGATTATGATCAGCTTCAGAGCGCCGAACAGCGCCTGGCCTCGCTGGGTGGGGCAGCGGCGGCGCGGGATCTCGCCGGGCTGCTGACCACGCGCTTCCTTCCCAGGCTGACCACAGTGGCTGAGGCGGGCGCGCCGGGCGCCGCACTCGCGGTGCTTGACGATAAGCTCCACGACCCGCACCAGCCGCTCAGCACCGATCTGCTCAATGACATTGTCACGATGCGTCTGGTGGCCCGGGGCGCGTCGCGAGCGGATGCGGCGAAGGAAGCCGGGGCCGTCTTGGCGGAGACCGCGCCGTGGCTCGAGCAGAAGCAGGGGGCGGCGTTGGCGCCGAGCCTGCTCACGGTGCTGCAGTATGGCCCTGCGCAGTTCCCCGATGCGGATCGGGCTGAGTTCACGGCCGCGCTGGCGGATCACTTTGACGAGCTTCCAGCCGACGGCCGCCTGGCCGCCTTGAGCGACCTCGGCGGACCCAAAGACCCGCTGGCGGG
>JBOGKJ010000385.1:0-7222 GCA_050745565.1 Terriglobales bacterium
ATAACGGCGGACCCGGCTATGCCTCGGTCTGGGTCCATGTCGGCGGGTTTGGGCCGCGGCGCGTCGCGCTGGAAAGCAACGGCAACGTACCCGCGCCGCCCTATAAGCTCGTGGATAACGGCGACACATGGCTTGACGCGACCGACATGGTCTTTGTGGACGCCATCGGGACCGGGTACAGCCGCGCCACCGACCACAAAAACCTGGTCTATGCCGCGAGCGATCAGGGCGACCTGGAATGCTTCGCGCAGTTCGCGCGGCTGTGGCTTTACGAGAACAACCGCCTCAACGCGCCCATCATTCTCGCCGGCGAGAGCTACGGGACGTTTCGCTCGGCCGGGCTGGCCGATGTGCTGTGGCAACACCACATTCCGGTGAGCGGCATCGTGCTGCTGTCCAGCCTGCTAAATGAGGCGACGCTCGATCCCTCCTACAGCAACGACCGTCCCTACTGGCTGGCGCTGCCGACGCAGACCGCCATCGCCTGGCATTATCACAAGCTCCCGGCCAAGCTCGAAAGCGAGCCGCTGCCCGAGGTGGTGGCCGCGGCCGAGCAGTGGGCGCAGACGAAGTACGAGCATGACCTCGATCTGGGCGACACGCTGCAGGGCGCCGCGCGGCAGCAAGCGCTGGCGGAGATGTCCAGCTACACGGGCCTTTCACCGCAATTTCTAGACAGTTGGAACCTGCGCATCTCAACCGGGCTTTTCGATTCCTCGCTGCTGCGCAGTCAGCGCGAGATTATTGGCCGCTACGACGGCACGCAGATGGGGACCAACCGCACGCCCGGCGACATCCGGCCGGATTTTGACGCCAGCTCGGACCTCGACACCGCCTATCAGCACGAGTTCGTGCAGTATCTGCGCGACGAGCTCAACTACAAATCCAGGCTCGAGTACGGCCAGTACGGGCTGGGCGGCAGCGGCATTCCGAACTGGCGCGACAACATTCCCAGCGGGCGCTTCGGCTCGGGCGGGCCCGGCAATGCCAACGACGACGTGAGCGAGGACCTGGAGCGCGTCTTCGCCCAAGACCCGTCGCTGCGCCTGATGCTGTGCGAGGGCTACTTCGACCAGGCCACGCCGATGCTCGAGGCTACCTACAGCATGCGGCACCTGTTCATTACGCCGGCGGAGCAGACGCACATCTCGATTGAGCACTACATATCGGGGCACATGATCTACGCCGAAAAAACCTCGCGCGACAAACTGCATCGCGACTTCGACGCGTTTGTGGCTGGGGTACTGCACTAACGTGAGCCGGCGCGGGTACTACATTATCGGCGCGTGCGTAGCGGTACTGATCTTGATTCAAGCCGTACCCTACGGGCACGACCACTCCGACCCGCCCACGGTGGCTGAGCCGCATTGGGATTCAGCGCGGACGCGGACCCTGTTTCGCCGCGCGTGCTTTGACTGCCATAGCAACAACACCGTGTGGCCGTGGTACTCGAACGTGGCGCCGGTGTCGTGGCTGGTCGAGAACGATGTCCAAGGCGGACGGCGGCACATGAACCTGAGCGAGTGGAACCGGCCGCAAAGGGACGCCCGTAACGTCGCGAACCGGGTGCGGAGCGGCGATATGCCGCTGTGGTACTACCTGCCCATGCACCCGCAAGCACGGCTGAGCGCGGCCGAAAAGCAGGCACTGATCGCCGGAGCCGCGCGCTCGCTCGGCCCGCAGAGGCCGCCGCGGGAGCGGTAGGTTACTCGCGCCAGGGTTCGGGCTCAGGACGGCACGCAAATCGGCGCGAACCCGCACGCCCGGCGACATCCGCCCCGACTACGACGCCAGCTCGGGCCTCGACACCGCCTATCAACACGAGTTCGTCCAGTACCTGCGCGACGAGAGTGCGGCCACTTGGCCGGTGGGGCGTGCCTGGCTTGGCGACACTGCGTCCGGCGGTGATCTTGCGCATGCCCGAGGCGGCGGCTCGGCGGGGGACTCGAACGCAGCCTGTCCTGGAGTTGCGGCGCGCAGTTGACGGCTATATCCACACAATGTAATGTGTGGATGTGGCCACGAATCTTGACCTTGATGACCGGCTTATCGAGGCCGCACGGCGCGAGGGCAAACACCGGACCAAAAAGGACGCGGTGACGGCTGCACTGCGCGAGTACGTGGAGCATCGGCGGCGGCTGCGGCTGGTGGAGATGTTCGGCAGCGTGGATTTCGACCCAGCCTACGACTATAAAGCGGCGCGACGAAAGCGTTGAGCTTGAGTGCCGGTGATCGTTGACACATGCGTCTTTTCTCTGGCCCTGCGGCGGCGCCAGCGAGACCTACACCCGGGCGAGAAGAAACTGCGCTCGAAATTAACGCAACTGGTGGCGGAGGGTCTGGCGACCCTGTTGGGACCCGTACGGCAGGAACTATTGTCAGGAATCTGCGACGCCAGCCAATTCCAGGAGTTGCGGCAGCGTTTGCGGGCCCTGCCCCATCCGGCGCTGGAGGCCGCCGATTATGAACAGGCGGCCGAGGCGAGCAACGCCTGCCGGGCGGCGGGCCTCGCGGGCGGGAGCGTGGACTTCCTGATCTGCGGTGTGAGCCTGCACCGCGACTGGCCCATTTTCACCACCGATCAGGATTTTGAGCGATACCGCCGCATCCTGACGTTGCGGCTCTTCTCCTAGCTACTCGCGCCAGGGTTCGAGCTCAGCTGGGGGTGGATACGGCGGGTGAATGGGAGGGTTCGCCGGCGGCGGCACGACCGGCGTGGGGTCGCCTTCGGGTGGCTCAGTGCCGGGAATCGGACGGTTCGGCGGCGGCGTCGGATAACTGGGAGGAAGACCCATTACGGCAACTCGCAGATGGATGTGATGCATCCGAGCGAGCGATGGTGCTCACGTTCGCAATCCTGCTGCTGATCTGTTGGTGGTTTCTGTGGGGCATCTTTCATGTTGCCGGGAGCGGCATCCACCTCGCGCTGGCGGCGGGATTGGGTCTGCTTGTCTATCGGCTGGTGCGGCAGAGTGATTTGCGTCACCCGCAGCCGGGGAAGCCGGAGATGGATGCGCCGCCCTTCCGGAAGTCGCTGAACCGCTAGAACTTGGTGGTTTCGGTGAAGTTGAAGCCGCGCACCTTGAGCGCGGGCACGACCATGTCGAAGGACTCTTCGCCGCTGGCGCGCACTTCCGGGCTCATCGCTTCGATCTGGTTCAGCAGCTCGACCATGCTCTGGTTGAAGCGGAAGTTTCGCACCCCGTGCGCCAGCTTTCCCTGCTCGATCAGGAAGGTGCCGTCGCGCGTCATGCCGGTCAGGATTTTCTGGTAGGGGTCCACCTCGCGGATGTACCAGAGCCGCGTGATCAGAATGCCGCGCTCAGTCTCGGCGATCATGCGCTCGACGGGGACATCGCCGCCGCGGAAAACCACGTTGAGCGGGAATTCGCCGTAGGGATTCGGGAGCGGCAGACCGTGGCCGGTGGGTGCAGGCTCGGGCTGATCGGCATGCACGCGCTTCCACTCGGCGGCGGACTGGCGGGCGTAGACGACGCGGCGCGCCCATCCATCTTCGACCAAGTCCACGCGCTGGCGCGGCACACCTTCGCCGTCAAATGGCGCGCCGGACTGCAGCGGATGGTAGCAATCGTCGGTGATCGCTACGTTGTCGCCGAACAGCTTCGAGCCCAGGCGGCCGCCGCTCAGGAAGCTGCTCTGCTCCAGGATTTGACGGGCGCCGAAGTCCCACATCACGAAGCCGAGAAGATCGAGCACCGCCGCCGGTTCGAGGATAACCGTGTAGCGGCCGGGGGCGAGTTCTTTCGGCTGCGCTGCGGCGCCAGCCTTGGCGGCGGCAATACGGGCGCCGGCGGCGGGATCTAGATCGCTCCAGCGCACGGAGCCGCCTTTGGCCCAGCCGCTAGCCATCTCGTGCAGCATGGTCACGGAGAACTCGGCGCCCGTCGAGCGGTAGAAGGCCTCGACGCCATTGGTATTGACGATGGCGGCGGCGCCGTGTTGGGTGGCGCAGATGCCGGCCGCCGTGAGCGCTTCGCTTTTGGCTATTTCGACCATGGCCGCCACGGCGTCGGCGCGCTGGGCGGGCGTGATGGCGGCTGTGTTTTCGTCCCAACGATTGACCGGTTCAATGGGGGCAGGCAAGGCCATGGGCAGCAAGTCGGCGTCGCGGGCTTGCGAACCGGTGAGCGCCAGCGTGCGCGCGACGAGCTCGGTCAAACCCGGCTCGTCATGCCTGTGGGTGGTGGCGCGAGCGGTGCGGTCGTCAATCTGCGCGCGCAGAGATAACGTCAGGGCGGCGTCGGCGACGTTCTGATGGATGGCGTTGTTGGCGAAGCGCGTCAGCTCGGAATTGGTCTCTTCGACCGTGAGTTCGAGCGCGGTACCTGAGGGTGCAGCCTTGCTCGCCTGCTGCAGCAGTTGGCGCGCGTAGTCGAGCGTGAGGCGCAGGCTCATTTCTGGTACGCCGTGCCGATCTTGACGTTGCGGAAGCGGGCGGGTGCGGCGCCGTGGCCGGTGCCCATGACTTGCTGCGGTTGGCCCTTGCCGCAGTTGGGCGTGCCCCACAGCGTCCACTGGTCGCGCGAGCAGATGGCGTCCATCGAGTTCCAAAACTCGGTGGTGATGCCGGAATAGCTGGGGTTTTTCAGCAGCCGCGTCCGCTTGCCATGGCGGATCTCCCAGCCGGCCTCGCAGCCGAACTGGAAATGGTAGCGCTTGTCGTCAATGGACCAACTGCGGTTGGTCTCCATGTACACGCCTTGGTCGGTATCCGCGATCAACTCCTCGGGGCTGAGCGGCTGGTCGCCCGGCACGATGCTGATGTTGGTCATGCGGATCAGCGGCAGGCGGTTCCAGCTCTCCGCCCGCATGCAGCCATTCGAAGCCGCCTGCCCGATCTCCGGAGCGGTTTCCCGGCTGCTGATGTAGCCGACGAACTGCCCGCGCCGGATAATGTCGGTGCGCTGCGCGGGCACGCCTTCATCGTCGAAGGCGAAGGTGCCCAGGCCGGGACCGTGGTCCAGCGTGGCATCGGCGACAACATTGACCAAATCCGAACCGTAGCGCAAATGGCCAAGCTGGTCCAGGGTCAGAAAACTCATGCCGGCGAAGTTCGCCTCCGTGCCCAGCACCCGGTCCAGCTCGATGGGATGGCCGATGGATTCGTGAATCTGCAAACCCAGCTGGGAGCTGTCCAGAATCACCGTGCCGGTCATTTGCGGGCACTGCGCGGCGCGGTGCAACGCGACCGCCTCCTCGCCCACGCGGCGCGCATTCTCGGCCAGGCGCAGCCGCGGGATCAGCTCATATCCCTGCAACTGGAACTGGCCGCCGAAGGAATTTGGATAGGAGCGGCGCTGAATTTCGTTGTCGCCAAACGAAGTCGCCGTGTAGCCCGCGCCGCTGACCACCCGCGTCTGATCAATTTCCGAGCCCAGCGTTGAGCAGAACAACTGCCGCGTGCGGCGAAAGACCATCTCCGCCTCCGCCAGCGTCACCCCCTCGACCGCGCGCAGCTCCTTATCCACCGCCAGCAGCAAAGCCAGGTTCTGGTCCACCGGAACCGCAAACGGGTCCTGGGCGCAGGGGGACACCCAAACCGCGCGATAGGCTTCGACCGGCGCCAGCCGCAACCGGCGCCGGGCGCTGACCGAGGCCGAAGCTCGGGCGATAGCCACGGCGTGGGCGGCGGTTTGGTCAATGGCCGCGCGTGTCAGCCGGTCGGTGGCGGCAAAGCCCCAGGCGCCATCTACGACCACACGGATGCCCACCCCCAGCGTATCGCTGTCGGCGACGGTACCGGCCTTGCCGTTCTTGGTCGAGACGGCGCGGTGGCGTTCGCTGACCACCCGCACGTCGGCGTAGTCGGCGCCGCGCTGCGCGGCGGTATCGAGCGCCCAACCGGCCCAATCACGTCCCCAATTTCCGTTCTCCGCCATCATTAGATATTCGATCGTTAGATATTCGCTGAGCCCGGCGGGCAATCCTGCTTCCTCCGCGGGCGCTGGCGAAAGCCGGTTGCTATCGCCGGGCAAGCTCCGCCACCCGAGGTGAAAGCCGATTCCGCCGACGATTCCGCGCTAGCGGCCGGCGCCGGCCAAAACGCGATGTACGCCCGCCGCGGCCAGCAAAGCCTCGACCTGATCTTCGCGCTCCCAGGTGAACTCCGGCTCCAGGCGGCCGAAGTGGCCAAAGGCGGCGGTCTTTTGATAGATCGGACGCCGCAGTTGCAACGTCTCAATAATCTCGCGCGGCGTCAGACGAAACACCTGGCGGACGGCGGCGGAGATTTTCTCTTCCGGCAGGCTGCCGGTCCCGAACGTGTCCACCAGCACGGAGACCGGCTCGGCCACGCCGATGGCGTAGGCCAACTGGATCTCGCAGCGCCGGGCCCAGCCCGCGGCCACGATATTTTTGGCGATGTAGCGCGCCATATAGGCCGCCGAGCGGTCCACCTTGGTGGGATCCTTGCCGGAAAACGCCCCCCCGCCGTGCCGCCCCATCCCGCCGTATGTATCCACGATAATCTTGCGGCCCGTCACCCCGGTGTCCCCCATCGGCCCGCCGATGACGAACCGTCCGGTGGGATTGATGTGGTACTGCGTGTTGGCATCCACCATGTTGCTGGGCAGCACCGGCGCCACCACCACTTCCCGCACCGCCTCCCGCAGCGCCGGGGTGGTGATCTCCTCGGAATGCTGCGTGGAAACGACCACGGCGTTGATCCGCAACGGCTGGTCGCCGGCATACTCGACCGAAACTTGGCTCTTGCCGTCGGGGCGGAGAAAATCCAGCTCATGCCGCCGGCGGGCGTCGGAAAGGCGGCGCGTCAGCCGGTGCGCCAAGGCAATGGGCAGCGGCATCTTTTCCGGCGTTTCGTCACAGGCATAGCCGAACATCATGCCTTGGTCGCCGGCGCCATCCCGATCCACGCCCATGGCGATGTCGCCCGACTGCTGATGCACGCTGATCAGCACGCCGCAGGTCGCGCAATCGAAACCGAAACTGGCGTCGGTGTAGCCCACCTGCCGCACCGCCTGGCGGGCCACCTGCTGATAGTCCACCTTGGCATTGGTCGTGATCTCGCCGGCCACGACGATCAGCCCGGTAGTCAGCAGCGCTTCGCAGGCCACACGGCTTTGCGGATCTTGCGCCAGGGCGGCATCCAGCACGCCGTCGGAGATTTGGTCGGCAATCTTGTCCGGGTGGCCTTCGGTCACCGATTCGGAGGTAAATAGGCGATGGTGGGGCACGGTGTCGG